>NZ_VPDG01000011.1:0-100711 GCF_013417805.1 Acinetobacter sp. YH12226
AGTTCATGCGCGTGTGGCAGTTCTGAATAGATTTACGGAATTAGGTAGACCTCACACCCAAGTTGTCACTTAAATTTGAATGGATTGGGGAAAACTCAGCTTTTGAATGTTTATGCAACAAAGCCATGGTGAAATAAAAGACCTGATGAATAACTTTCTATGTGCTTACCAATTAATTCATAAAATTGAAAACTGGTGGATCATTAACTTTGAAATGGCAATCAATCTAGATTTTACTGATGCTAATTTGGAAGATATAGATATCGATAACATACAATCGGGGAAAAAATTAATGATTGATATGGCTTTGTCAGTGTTATCAGGAAGTGAAGAACTATTAAAAAAATTCAAAAGTAATTAACCAAAGATTTATATATGATCAACTTTCTTGATGTTGACTGGATAAAATCAACCATTTCATAATTAGAAAAATTTTAGGTAATACAATTATGACTATTAAATCATTCTCTCCAATCCCTGAAGATGATGACGAACTGCATCTTCCTGAACTGGTGTACTGGGCATCTCTTGGTGATATTGAACAGGTCGAGCAGGCGCTACAGGAAGGTCTGGACGTCAACTCCGCCGATGAAGAAGGCTATAGCGCCTTACAGGCTGCCGCTGAAAATGATCATCTGGAAGTGGTGAAACTTCTGGTCAGCAAGGGCGCGGATATTGCGCATCGCAGTCCGCATACGGCACTAGAACTGGCAGAAATGGCCGGCAATAAAGAGGTGGTGGCTTATCTGAAAAGTCTGGCCGGTGGTGTCTGAATATAAAAAAGAACCTCAATGTTGAGGTTCTTTTTTTATGGTATGAGCTTAGGCAGCATCGCCTTCAAGTTCTTTTAAGATCGCTTCATTGAAAGCCGGTAAATCGTCCGGATTGCGTGAAGTAATCAGTACCCAGTCACCGGTATTGCAGCGGTGAACCTGTTCATCGACCCATTTCCCGCCGGCATTTTCCAGATCCAGTTTGATGCTCTTATACGAAGTCAGATTCTTGTCTTTAATGCGCTGTGCATCAATCAATGCCCATGGCCCATGACAGATCGCGGCAATTGGTTTGTGATTATCGGCAAAATGCTGAATGATTTTCTGCGCATCCTGATTGATTCTTAAGGTATCTGCGTTGACTGTACCGCCGGGAATCACCAAAAGATCATAATCATTCAGATCGACGTGTTCAAGACTGGTATCCGGCGTATATTGGGTGGCAGCTTTGGTATCACCTTTGACCGTCGCGACATCTTCATTTTTTTCGGCAGCATGAATCACTTCAAAACCTTTGGACTTTAGAAAATTTAAAGGCTCAGTGAGTTCATCATGTTCAATGCCTTGATTGGATGTAATAAAGAGGACCTTTTTTACCATGATTGCTGTTCCCAAAAAATGTGAGGATTTTTAGCTTAACAACAAGGGGATTCTTACAATGTTGGAGTTTTAGCTCGGAACTGTTAAGCAATGATAAATAAAATAATAGGCAGAAAAAAAAGCCCCGACATCCTGTCGGGGCTTTTTCGTATCTCGTGATTTAGGTATAACTCCTGTCGTACCTCACGTCCTGGTGTTGCGATGTTATTCTTGTTTTTAGGTCTTCTGGAGCATCCTGCTCTCTATGTTTATAAAGTAATACACATCCCGGTGGCGCACTAGCAGCAGATTGCGGTTATTGCTGTACGCTTTGGCTTACATCAGCGCAGAGAAATTAAGCTGTGCAAACTTAACCGGTTGTATTGCATTAAAAATGTATATCTAAGCCGATATAAGGGCCTTTAAATTCCAGCTGTAAATCTGGACGTTGATCCTGTTCAAAATCCACTTGCATGATGCGATAACCGATTTTGGCACCGACATCGACCAGCAGATTATCAATGAAATCATATTGCAGTTCGGCTTGTACATCGGTCTTTCGGGTATCACTGCCGTGACTGTAAACCGCTTCTGCTTGGGCACTCAGTCCGGTAAAGGGTAATTTAACCCCGGCTGTTGCATAGAGCAGTGGGCTGTATTCATCCAGATCGTATTGAGTGAAAACTCCGGTCGTCAGGTTTTTCACAGTACCATCCAGATTGGTTAAACCTGCGCCTATATCCGCATGCACAATAGTATCTAGCAATTCATAATACAGAATATAGTCAATATTGTTCAGCTCAATTTCTGAGGCATTGATAAGAGAACTCTGTTCGCTATTGCTGTCCAGATTGACGTATTTAATCTTGGCATTTGGTAACAATGGCACAGGATGTTCTACAGCGACAGATAGCTGCGCTGTACCTTGCCGATCTAGCTCATGCTTGAAATTGTTATCCTGACTATAGCCGTCAAAATCCCAGTAACTGAGATCTGCTTTCACGCCGATTACATCTGCATGACTGAGCGTACTGAGTCCAAAACCGAATAATAAGGTGGTGAGTATTTTTGCGCGCATGGCTCTATTCCCTAAAGCTTTATTAAAATTGGAGGTGTCTGGTTACTTAAAAACATCTTCTTAATATGGAGTAGCAAGTGCATGATATAGAGAATTTCAAAAATGTATATCCTTGGATTTTGCAGGACAATAAGATGGTAGCGAGAAGCACACAACAAGCGAAAGAGTATGCATTATATGTCGCCGGTCAGGCCGTTCAGACGGGTGAATGGCTAGAGGTCAAGCATAAATATAACCACGAACTGTATGCCCGTGTCGCCTTGGCAGATGCCAACACACTGGAACAGGCGATTCAGTCTGCCGTAGACGCAGAAGCCGAAATGGCTGCCTTGGAGCCGTTCCAGAAACAGAAAATTCTGCTGCATTGCGTACGCCGTTTTCGTGAGATTCATGAAGAACTGACCGAAATTCTGATTGCAGAAGGGGGCAAGCCGCGTAAAGCAGCCGAAGCCGAAGTTGAACGTCTGATTAATACTTTCCAGATTGCCGCAGATGCCGTGACCCAGATTGATCAGGGACGTATGCTGCCCTTGGCCGTGACTGCAGCAGCATCCGGCTATCAGGGCATTGTGAAACAGGTGCCGATTGGTGCGGTGTCTTTGATCAGTCCGTTTAATTTTCCTTTAAACCTGACCGCGCATAAAATTGCTCCTGCGATTGCAGCCGGTTGTCCCTTTGTGCTGAAACCGCCGAGTCTAACCCCTATTTCTGCCTTAAAAATTGCTGAAATTCTGGCGGAAACCGATTTACCGCGAGGTGCGTTTTCGGTATTGCCCTGTCCGCGAGAGCTGGCTGATCTACTGGTCACCGATGAGCGTTTTAAATTACTCAGTTTTACCGGTTCCGATGCTGTAGGCTGGGATATGAAAGCGCGTGCCGGTCGTAAAAAAGTGGTCTTGGAGCTGGGTGGCAATGCTGCTGTCATGATTGAGCCAGATACCGAAATTAACGATGCCTTGATTAACCGTCTAATTGGCGGGGCGTATAACCATGCCGGACAGGTGTGTATCAGTGTGCAACGCATTTTGGTGCATCAGCAGATTTATACTGAAGTGAAGGACAAACTGCTGGCGAAACTGAAAACGATTAAAGCCGCTGATCCGAATCTGAGCACAACCTTGGTTGGTCCGATGATCAAGGAAGATGAAGCCAAACGCCTGAAAAAATGGCTGGATAAAGCCGTGAAAAAAGACGCGAAAATCCTGATTGGAGGCGAATTGAATGGTGTGATGTTCGCACCGACCTTGCTGGAAAATGTAGACCACAGTCTGGAAATCTACCGTGATGAAGCCTTTGGCCCGGTGGCAATTCTGGAAGCGTATGCTGATTTCGAATCCGGTATTGCCTGTATCAACCGCAGCCGTTTTGGCTTGCAAGCTGGAGTGTATACTCAGAATCTGAACAAGATGCTGTATGCCTGGGATCATCTGCATGTCGGCGGTGTCATTATCAATGATATTCCGTCTTTCCGGGTCGATAACATGCCTTATGGCGGGGTCAAAGATTCAGGTCTGGGTCGTGAAGGAATTCAGTCAGCCATTCGCGATATGCAGGAAGAGCGCATGCTGGTGATTAAAGCCTAGGTTCAGAATATTCAATTCATCGCTTCGATATCACAGGTGGCTGGTTTTTAAATCTGCATGTGATATCTGAGCCGGTTTTTAGGGAGGTTAAAGTTCCATGAGAGACTTTGATTTCCCATATTACGGCTTGGTCACGCGCCTTACTACAAGCCGTTTCATCATCAAATAATGATCTAAAAACAGATGCTGGATTGGAGTCTTGGAATACATTTTTTGAAACAGCGACCCTGTAGTAAAACTTAAGAAAAAATATATTCCAAAAAGTTTGTCAATATATAACTTGTTTAATCTGGCCTATTTCGGAGAATTATTGAACGCTTAATTCGAATAGATTATAAATAACGAATATTTTAAGCAGAATTTACAGAAAAAATTTAAAAAAGTCAGTATTGTTGAATCATCTACAAGGTCAGTTTTTCGATCAGACTTTAAGCAAGATGTAAGACCTACTGACCTGTTTGTACATTAGAATTCGACGCCCACAAGGTGCCCTCTAATTCAAACACCCAAAATTATTGAAAATGCTTCTTTTTTTGCTTGCGCCATAACCATAACAAGCAGCATCTAAAGGGGTTAAAAGTTTAGGTGTTCTATGACAGAAACTCGTGAGAATTGGTCCGCACGATCAGGATTCATTATTGCAGCGATTGGTTCCGCCGTTGGCTTGGGGAATATCTGGCGTTTCCCTTATGTTGCCTATGAAAATGGTGGCGGGGCATTCCTGATCCCTTATCTGATTGCGATTTTCGCAGCAGGTTTACCTTTATTGTTTTTAGACTATGCGGTCGGACACAAGTTCCGCAAAGCGCCGCCTATGGCCTATAAAAAACTCATGAATGCCGAATCTCTGGGTTGGTGGCAGGTCATGGTCACTCTGGTGATCGGGATTTACTATGCCAGCGTCTTGTCCTGGGCCGGCAGTTATATGTTCTATTCCTTTGGACAGCAGTGGGGCACAGATACCCAAGGCTTCTTCTTCAATACTTACCTGCAAAATGGTGAGGGTCTGACTCTCGGTTTTGTACCTGTGCTGTTCTTTGGTCTGGTGGTCGTTTGGGCAGCAGTCATGCTGATTCTTTACGGTGGAGTACGCCGTGGGGTGGAACTGGCGAATAAAATCTTTATGCCATTGCTGGTGATTTTATTCACGATCCTGGTGATTCAGGCAGTCCGTTTACCGGGTGCAGTCGATGGCTTAAATGCTTTCTTCACACCAAACTGGGAAGCGATGACCAACTATAAAGTCTGGTTAGCTGCTTTTGGTCATATCTTCTTCTCATTGTCAGTGGGCTTCGGGATCATGTTGACCTATGCGTCTTACCTGAAACGCAAAACTAACCTGACCGGTTCCGGGATTGTGGTGGCATTGGCCAACTCGTCTTTTGAAATTCTGGCGGGTATTGGTGTCTTTGCCGCGCTTGGTTTTATGGCGTTCAGCTCAGGTGCGAAAGTTGAAGATGTAGTATCTGGCGGTATTGGTCTGGCCTTTATTGCGTTTCCGAAAATCATTTCCAGTTTAGGTGCAGGTGGTGACCTGTTCGGTTTCCTGTTCTTTGGTTCATTGACGGTTGCTGGTATTACCTCGATGGTCAGTATCCTGCAAGTTCCGATTGCTGCGTTCCAGGACAAACTGGGCTGGTCAAAGAACAAGTCAGTGACGATTATTGCTGGTGGTTCAGCAGTGATTTCTACCCTGATGTTCTCGACACATAGTGCCATTACCTTTGTCGATATCATCGACTACTTTGCCAATAACATCGGTATTGTCGGTGGCGGTCTGTTATCGATTATTCTGTTGTCGTGGTTCCGTCGTCCGTTAATGAAACAGCTGGAAGGCCATGTGAACGAGTTTGCCAGCGTGAAACTGGGTGCCAGCTGGAACTTCATGCTGACGGTGATCACGCCGTTGTCATTATTGCTGGCATTGGGCTTGACCCTGAAATCGATTATGGCAGAAGGTTATGGTGGCTATGCTGCCAGTACCCTATGGATGGTAGGTGGAGGAGTGATGGCATTCTTTATTCTGGGTGCCATTCTGTTCAGCCTGATCAAAGACCGTCACAGCTAGGAGAGCGACTATGAATACATCTGCACTAATCATGATGATCATCTCCATCGTTTTATTATGGGGTGGTCTGGTACTGGCTGTGATTCATCTGGCAAAAAATCCGGAAGAACCAGAAGACTAAAAATCTTCACATAAACCTACTGTTACCATAAATGGAAGTCATTATCATCCTTGATGATAATGACTTTTTTAATGGCTGATGCTTTGACATGATTTCCGTTTCAGATGGACAAGTCTATACAGCCTTTGCCGTGACTTTATTTGCCGGGCTGGCCACCGTAGTGGGTGGGGGACTGGTATTATTCTTAAAAAAACCTAATTTCCGTTTGCTGGCCTTTGGTTTGGCCTTTGCTGCCGGTGCCATGATCTATGTCTCTTTAACCGAAATTCTGAACAAATCGATCGCGTCCTTTAGTCTGGACTTTGATGAAAAAACCGGTTTTGCCTTTGGCACTTTTGCTTTTTTACTGGGCGTAGTTCTGGTGTTGTTGCTGGATCGCTTTGTGCCGAATCCACATGACACCATTGAAACCCATTCTGCCAAGGGCGTCAGTTCACCCCAATTACTGCGTACCGGCATGCTGACGCTGTTTGCGATTAGCGCACATAACCTGCCGGAAGGACTGGCGACGTTTTTTGCCACGCTGGAAAGCCCGGCTTTGGGCGCACCGTTGGCGGTGGCAATTGCGATTCATAATGTACCAGAAGGCGTCGCGATTGCCTTACCAGTGTATATGGCCACCGGCCGTAAAGATTATGCGCTCTGGGCCAGTCTAGTTTCCGGACTGGCCGAACCACTGGGTGCAGCCTTGGGCTATTTTATTCTGGCGCCTTATATGAGTGAAACCGTCTATGGTCTGATCTTTGGGATAATTGGCGGTGTGATGGTTTATCTGGCGCTGGATGAATTATTGCCGACGGCAAAACGCTATTCTGAAGGGCATGAAACAGTCTATGGATTGGTGAGCGGCATGGCGGCATTGGCCAGCAGTCTGGTGATTTTTAAGTTTATTCAATAAGCCATATATTCACTAAATCACGCGCCATAAAAAAAGCAGCTTAGGCTGCCTTTCATTTTAAACGCATGACTTATGCAGTTTTTTCTATACGGCAATAGAAGAAGCCATCGCCTTGATCTGCTTTCGGCAACAACTGACGACCGTGAATCTGTTCGATGCCCCAATCGGCTTCGATCTTGATTTCTTTGGCATCGGCATGTTGAGCAAAGAATTCGACCATCTGCTGTTCGTTTTCGGCTTTCAAAATTGAACAGGTGATGTACAGCAAAGTACCACCGACTTTCAGTTGCTGCCACATATTTTCCAGAATCTGCTTTTGCAGCTGTACCGTTTGCGGAATATCTGTGGAATGACGCAGTAAACGGATGTCCGGATGACGACGGATCACACCAATTGCAGAACACGGTGCATCCAGCACGATACAATCCACCGGCTCCGGCGCTGTCCAGGTGATCGCATCAGCCGCGATAATTTCAACGTCGGCATATTCAGTTAATAGTAAACGTTCCAGATTTTCTGCCACACGGACTAAACGTTTGGCATCTTGGTCAATGGCATACAGTTTTTTCGGACTATATTTTTCCAATATATGCGCAGTCTTACCACCCGGAGCGGCGCAGGCATCGACCACGACTTTGCCTTCAAGGTCAGGAAGCAAGGTCGCACACAGCTGAGCATGTTCATCCTGAACCGAGAAACCGCCGGCTTCATAGCCCGGCAGGTTCGGAATATGGACATTCTGTTCCAGAACGATGCCAACTTCAGAAAGAGTACAGACACGTGCTTCATAGCCTTCTTCTTCCAGAATTTCCAGATATTCATCACGGCTAACTTGGTTGACATTGACACGCAAGGTGAGCGGTGCAATCTGTTTCAAGTCATGTGACAGTTCGGCAAGCTGTTCCGGCCAGTCTTTCTTTAAACGCTTGTAAAGCCAGCTTGGCAGGCCATGTGCCTGATTTAAAGCCAGATCAAATTCTTCTGTTTCACGTGAAACACGACGCAGAACGGCATTCACCAGACCGCTTAAAGGTTCAAAACCGAGCTGTTTGGCTGCAGTGACGGTTTCTGAAATTGCAGCATGCGCCGGAATACGGGTACATAAAATCTGATACAAACCCAGATATAAGCAGCTTTCTAAAGCCTGATTATCAAGAGGTTTGGTTAATAATGGCAGGGTAATGGCTTTCAGGCCGTGCCACTGACGTAAACAGCCCAAAGTTAACTCGTGATATAGACCACGGTCACGTTCAGACACGATGTTGATATGTTGATTGAGTACAGAAGCAAGTGATTGGCCGTTTTGTACAGCCAATAGGGTTTTTACAACTTGCGCGCGCAAATTCAAGTTTTTAGCTGATGATTGAATTTGGCTCATGCGAATTTATATCCTACCGATAGTTTTTGAGTTTGATTAATTTGAACAGCATTCAGGGCTTTGCCGCCTGGCCATTGCAGATTGGTGATGCAAATAGCATGTTGATCGCCACACATCACATGCACGCCGTCTTTATCCAGGGCAATCACTTCACCAGGCAGGGCATTGCTTGTCTTTTGCGTGGAAAGCGAGGAATTCCAGATGCGTAAATTGTTGCTGTCATCCAGTGGAGTAAATGCCACCGGCCATGGATTAAAAGCACGAATATTACGGTCAATGGCTGCTGCAGGCTGGGTCCAGTCAATTTGTGCTTCAGCTTTTGACAGTTTATGCGCGTAAACCGTCAGGCTTTCATCCTGGACTTCGCGAATCTCAAGATAGTGCTGTAAGGTCTGTTCCGATTCAAGCACGGCCACAATCGCCTCAGCACCTTGCAGCGCCAGTTTGTCATGCAGGCTGGCAGAAGTATCCTCGGCAGTAATCGGACATCGTGTTTTATACATCATATCCCCGGTATCCAGACCGGCCGCCATTTTCATAATGGTCACGCCCGTTTCGGTATCACCGGTAGCAATGGCACGCTGAATCGGGGCTGCACCGCGCCAGCGTGGCAACAGGGAACCATGAATATTCAGGCAACCATATTTTGGCGTATCCAGAACCACTTGTGGCAGGATCAGGCCATAAGCCGCTACTACCATCACATCTGCATTTAAGGCTTTAAGTTCCGCTTGCGCTGCCAGACCTTCTTCAGTCGAAGATTTGAAGTGAAGCGGTTGGTAGACCGGAATATTATTTTCTAAAGCCAGCTGCTTGACTGCAGAAGCTGTTAGTTTTTGTCCACGTCCAGCTTTGCGGTCCGGTTGAGTATAAACCGCCACAATTTCATGATTGGTTTTGAGCAGCGCAGCCAATGCAGTCGCTGCAAATTCTGGTGTGCCTGCAAATATTATCTTCACACATGAAATTCCAAATAAACTTAAAGCGTATTATAAGCCAAAAGCCAAATTTCAGCCTAATCGTTGCAAAAACTTATCGGATAAGGCCTGTGAGTGCTTGAATTTCAGTGGAATTTTTATATAAAAAAAACTCATGCAAATTGTAAAAATTATTCATGAAAGTTTTGTATTGTCCTGATGATGATGGCGGTATAGTAGATTTCATTAAGAAATTTTTATCGTCAGATCATCCAAACCTCTCTATAGACATTTTTGCCTGCATCTACACCCAGAAGGCCATCTTGTAAATCAAGGGCTTGTAGTATGATAGGTTTAAAATTCAACTGATTTAAGCTCCTTGTCAGTATGATTTAGCCAGAGTGGATCTGCCCGATTCATTGCAAGCTCAAACTTTGTTGGAAATATAAAATGCCTGACTATCGTTCAAAAACATCGACACACGGAAGAAATATGGCTGGCGCACGCGGTTTATGGCGTGCTACCGGCATGAAAGATGAAGATTTTGGTAAGCCGATTATTGCGGTGGTGAACTCGTTCACCCAGTTTGTACCAGGTCATGTGCATCTTAAAGACCTGGGTCAGCTGGTGGCACGTCAAATTGAGGCGTCAGGCGGCGTGGCCAAAGAATTCAATACTATTGCGGTCGATGACGGCATCGCGATGGGTCATGACGGTATGTTGTATTCATTGCCTTCGCGTGACCTGATTGCAGACTCGGTCGAGTACATGGTCAATGCCCATTGTGCCGATGCGATGGTGTGTATCTCGAACTGTGACAAGATCACCCCAGGCATGTTAATGGCTGCGATGCGCCTGAACATTCCGGTGGTATTTGTCTCTGGCGGTCCAATGGAAGCGGGCAAGGTCAAAATCCGTGGCAATGAAAAAGCCATTGACTTGGTTGATGCCATGATTGTTGCAGCAGATGACAGCTTCACTGATGAAGAAGTCGCAGAATACGAACGTTCAGCTTGCCCAACCTGTGGTTCATGTTCAGGCATGTTCACTGCAAACTCGATGAACTGCTTGACTGAAGCACTTGGTTTATCGCTTCCGGGCAATGGTTCAACGCTAGCAACCCATGCCAACCGTAAAAAATTATTTGAAAAAGCTGGTCAACTGATTGTTGAATTGGCGAAACGTCATTATGAACAGGAAGATTACAGCATCTTGCCACGTTCAATCGCAACCAAAGCGGCATTTGAAAATGCAATGACTTTAGACATTTCTATGGGTGGTTCAACCAATACGGTTCTGCATCTGTTGGCAGCAGCACACGAAGCTGAAGTCGACTTCACGATGACCGACATCGATCGTTTGTCACGTAATGTGCCGGTTCTTTGTAAGGTTGCGCCGGCGAAGCAAGACGTCCATATGGAAGATGTACACCGTGCCGGCGGCATCATGTCAATCTTGGGTGAACTGGATCGTGCAGGCTTACTCGATACATCTGTTCCAACTGTTCATGAAAAAACACTGAAAGATGCCTTGGATAAATGGGACATCATCCGTACTGAAGATGAAGAGGTGTATCAATTCTTCAAATCTGCACCGGGCGGTGTACCAACGCAGACGGCATTCTCGCAAGACCGTTATTATGCACGCTTAGATGGCGACCGTGACAATGGCGTGATCCGTAATGCAGCCAATGCTTTCTCGCAAGATGGTGGTCTGGCGGTACTTTACGGCAACATCGCACTAGAAGGCTGTATCGTAAAAACAGCAGGTGTGGATGATTCAATCCTGAAATTCAACGGGACTGCACGTGTGTTTGAAAGTCAGGATGCTGCAGTTGAAGCCATTCTTGGCGGCAAAATCACTGCGGGTGATGTTGTGGTGATTCGCTACGAAGGTCCACGTGGTGGTCCGGGCATGCAGGAAATGCTGTACCCGACCAGTTATCTCAAATCGAAAGGTTTGGGTAAAGACTGTGCACTTTTAACAGATGGCCGTTTCTCGGGTGGTTCATCTGGTCTGTCGATTGGTCACGTGTCTCCTGAAGCAGCGGAAGGTGGTGCGATTGGTCTGGTTGAAGATGGTGACCGTATCGAAATTGATATTCCAAACCGTACCATTCACCTGGCAGTGGATGATGCAACCATGGCAGCACGTCGTGAAGCCCAAGAAGCCAAAGGCTGGCAGCCTGCTGAACAGCGTCCTCGTAAAGTGTCTAAAGCACTCAAAGCGTATGCGATGCATACCACCAGTGCCTCGAAAGGTGCAGTACGTGATATCTAATTTGTAATTTTACAGATTTAAAAAGCACTCCAGATGGGGTGCTTTTTTTTATTTGAAATTTATAGATTCAATAAGACGGGGTCTTAAAGGAAATTGTTTAATTGCAGTTTATAACCTTCGGTTCGACCTACTTTTGTTTCGGCAAAAGTAGGCAAAACCACTATCATCTGCAAAACTCGTCCGAAACTAGTATTTTTCACTTATATCGCAGAAACAGTAAATATTAATTGTAGTCCTGCCTCGGACAGTTGCAGATGACTTTGGCATGTATCGAATATTATAGAAGCAGCTGAAAGCTGTATTGCTTTGTTTTAATTCTATACAATGTCCTTAAAATAAATTGTCCAAGACTGACGCTTAAAATTGGTCATCGCCCAGGAAGAGAATAATGAGTAAAGATAATATCCGCGAGCATTCAGCCCCCGTTTATGAAGGCATTGAAAATGCACCGGCGCGTTCCATGATGCGTGCTACCGGTTTTAAAGATGCCGATTTTAAACGTCCATTTATTGGCATCGCTTCGACCTGGGCCAATGTCACGCCTTGTAATATGCATATTGATGGTCTGGCCAGAACTGTAGAACAGGGCGTGAGTGCTGCGGGTGGCAAGGGCATTATCTTTAATACCATTACCATTTCAGATGGTATTTCCAATGGTACGGAAGGCATGAAATATTCACTGCTATCACGGGAAGTGATCGCAGACTCCATTGAAACGGTCGTGGGTTGCCAGGCTTATGATGGAGTCATCGCGATTGGTGGCTGTGATAAAAACATGCCGGGTTGCATTATGGGACTGGCACGTCTAAACCGCCCCGGTCTGTTTATTTATGGTGGAACCATCAAACCCGGCGAAGGCCATACCGACATGATTTCGGTATTTGAAGCAGTCGGTCAATATGCCAAAGGTGAAATTAACGCGATTCAAGTCAAGCATATTGAAGAAGTATCCTTGCCGGGTCCGGGCTCTTGTGGCGGCATGTATACGGCCAACTCGATGGCCTCTGCAATTGAAGCACTCGGTATGAGCTTGCCGGGCTCCTCGGCACAGGAAGCGATTTCGGATGACAAGCAAATCGACTGTGCCCGTGCCGGTGAAGCAGTCATGAATCTGTTACGACTGGATATCAAGCCACGTGACATCATGACCAAGGCTGCTTTTGAAAATTCGATCAAGGTCTTGATTGCGCTGGGTGGTTCGACCAATGGGGTACTGCATCTTTTGGCTATGGCACATACCGCAGGGGTGGAACTGAGTCTGGATGATTTCGTGCGGATTGGTAAAGATATTCCGGTGGTGGCTGATGTGCGTCCATCGGGGAAATATTTAATGTCAGAACTGATTGCGATTGGTGGGATTCAACCACTGATGAAGCGCATGCTGGATGCCGGCATGCTGGATGGGTCCTGTTTAACGGTCACAGGTAAGACGCTGGCAGAAAACCTGGCCGATGTGCAGGACTATCCGGAAGGTCAGCAGATTATTCTGCCTTTTGATGCGCCCGTGAAAAAAGATTCCCATCTGGTGATTTTGAAAGGCAATCTGTCGCCGAAGGGCGCTGTGGCCAAGATTACCGGTAAGGAAGGTCTGCATTTTGCTGGCCCGGCACGGGTCTTTGAAGGCGAGCAGGGTGCCATGCGCGGGATTCTGGATGGCGAAGTCCAGCCGGGTGAAGTGGTGGTGATTCGTGGCGTCGGCCCTAAAGGTGGTCCGGGCATGCCGGAAATGCTGAAACCGACTTCTGCGATTATTGGTAAAGGTCTGGGCGCTTCGGTGGCTTTAATTACTGACGGACGCTTCTCTGGCGGCAGTCATGGTTTCGTGATTGGTCATGTGACGCCAGAAGCTTATGAGGGCGGCCCGATTGGTCTGGTGCAAAATGGTGATCAGATTTCGATTAATGCCGAAACTCGGGAAATGACCTGGCATGTCGCGGAAGAAGAAATTGCTGCACGTCAAGCGGCCTGGACCAAACCTCAGCCAAACTATACCCACGGTGCGCTGGCCAAATTCGCCAAACTGACTTCAGGGGCAGAAACCGGGGCGGTCACTGACCTGAATCTTGACCTCTAATCCATTGTTAAACATTGAACATTTGCTTATGACTTGATATAAGTTTTTACAGCATGCAGGGCTTTGGCTTCTGCGATCTTAAAAATAGATTATTCTGCGCAGCTTCTCATGTGTTGAGCTGCGCACCGTCATTCTTGTTGAGGCCGATCTCATGTCCCTGTTACGCCGTTGGTTTGATCCAATCCGATCGAGTTGGTTTTACCAAAAACCAACCCGTCAAACGGTGTTATCTATTCAAGATGGGCTGAGTATCCATTTAAGACTGGATGATGTGTACAGTTATCTGGCGGTACAGCAGTTGCCCCAGCTCGAAGAAATTTTAAGTCCAGAACTCAAGCCGCTGAAAGTGATTATTTCCAGTGAGCATGCCGAAGCGCCAAATCAGATGTCTTTTGATGAATGGCAGCACTACACGATTAATGATGCCAAAATCTTGTCGAAACAGCACCGTTTCAGTTTTCATGATACGCCAGAATTACCGAGCGCTGAGGCCTTAAAACAGGCCGAACTGATTTTGCGGCATACACCGCTGCGTGGACAGGATTTCCTGTATTTGCTGGAAGATGTATTCCATATGCTCTGGCAAAAACAGACCGGAAAATTGCGCACCTTATATTCCATGGCCAGCCGCCATCATCAGCCACAGGATTTTCCTGAACGTATTTTTGATCAGACCCCGATTCTGGCCAGCTATTTTAATTTAGGCGGACGCCAGTATCAGGCGGTCGATGATCTGTTACGTCTGACCCGACGTCTGGAGCAGCAAAAACTGCTGACCGGTAATCCGATTTTTATGATCGATCACATTGAATGGCGTGAGCATCTGATCAGTGATGCCGAAGAGCTGAACGAGATCCAGTCGATGGATCCGGAACTGGACTTGTATATCGCGCTGGAAGACCCGATTTCCTGGCTGCTGCTGGCTTATATCAAGGAAGAACTGGCGGATTATTACAATATCCAGCTGAATGTCTATCCCTTGTCCTATCGCGGCCGGGATGAGTTTGACTGGAGTCTGGCCACACGTTTATCCAAACGGACTGAAGTAGAATTTACCCCGTTCTGCCGACCGACCGAGCAGGCGATTGCGCCAATGGCACAATTATTTTATAGCTGTCCCGAGGAGCAGCGGATTGAGGCGATGTACCAGATCTTGCAGGCCGTCTGGACCCGTGGTGAAGACCTGTCTTATGCACCTCATTTCAAACGTTTGCAGCAACAGTTAAATATTGTAGATCTGACCCAGGACGATATTCTGGCCAAGCTACAGGACAATGATATGCTCTGTGAAATGAAGTCTCAGCCGAATTTCCCGGTACTGGAACTGCGCATAGATGATCAAAGTTATACATTTAATAGCTTATATCGGGTCTGGATGATTGAAAGTATTTTCAGTAATGTGTTAGAAGAAAAGTATAAGAGTAATAATCAAACTGAAAGTGAACTGAAAAAACATGGAAAAGATCAAAGCTGAATCACTAGAACATGCACGTCAACAGATCGATGCCATTGATACAGCTTTAGTTGAGCTGATCGCTGCGCGTCAATTTTATGTTGATCAAACCACCCGTTTCAAAAAAACCGAAACCGATTTGCAGTCACCGGAACGTATGGAACAGATTGTAGAAAATGTCAGAGCTCTGGCGCAAAAGCAGGGTATCGATCAGGAGTTTATTGAACATCTATACCGTGAAATGTTCCAATACTTTATTCAACGTGAACTGAAAGAGTTTCGTCCTTAAACAGACTTGTGCTTTAACAGAAGCCTTGCGGGGCTTCTTTTCATTTCTTTAATCACAAAGTTGAAAAATACAAAGATAAAAAAAGCAGCCATTTGGCTGCTCAATACTTTTATTCCGAGTTTTATTTTTTATCGGCCAGGCTAAAGAACCAGTTCAGGATCAGTGCAGCAAACGTTGCTGTACCAATACCACCCAGATTGAAGCTACCAAAAGTCAGGGCAAAATCACCCGTACCTAAAATAATGGTCACCGCAGCCACCATCAGGTTCTTGTTTTGCGAAAAATCGACCTTGTTTTCAATCCAGATTTTGGCACCGGCAATGGTAATCAAACCAAAGACTACAATCGAAGCACCGGTCAGAATCGCCGTTGGAATCGTATGAATAATCGCACCAAACTTAGGCGATAAACCCAGGAACACCGCAAAGACACCCGCGACGGCAAAGATAATGGTCGAGTAGACCCGTGTCACGGCCATCACACCAATGTTTTCACCATAAGTGGTCATACCCGGCGCACCTACACCACCGGCTAAAGTCGTGGCAACACCATCTGCCACAAAGGCTTTACCAATATGCGGATCCAGGTTTTCACCGGTCATTGCACCTACGGCTTTAATATGGCCCAGATTCTCAGCCACCAGAATCAAGGCAATTGGCGCAATGATCAGCATAGCATTTAATTCAAAGGTCGGTGCGTGAAAAGTCGGTAAGCCGAACCAGGCTGCTTGCTGAATGGGAAGGAAATTGATCGCAGTGCCATAACCCATGACATTACTGAGTACAAAATAGATCAGATAAGCCAATAACAGGCCAACCAATAACAGCAGGCGCTGTAATAAGCCACGGGTGAATACGGCAATTGAACCCATGCACAGCACAGTGACCAGGGACATCCACATATTGAAGGTATTGCCCATCACGCTTTTCACTGTGACTGGAGCAAGGTTCAGGCCAATGATCATCACCACGGCACCGGTTACCACGGGTGGCATCAGCTTTTCAATCCAGCGGGTGCCCGTTGCCATGACCAGAAAGCCCATCAGCGCATAGAAGATGCCACACGCGATAATGCCGCCTGCTGCAACGCCAATATTTGGATTCAGCCCGCCACCACCCGCATAACCGGTTGCCGCGATCACCACACCAATAAAGGCAAAGCTTGAACCTAGATAACTTGGAACCCGGCCACCGGTGATTAAAAAGAACAGAATAGTACAGATCCCTGACATTAAAATCGCCAGGTTAGGATCAAAGCCCATTAAAAAAGGTGCCAGTACAGTCGCGCCAAACATGGCAAAAACATGTTGTACACCCAAAATGACCGTTTGTGCGGGTGGCAAATACTCTGCGGTACCTACTGGTCGTGCATCGATACTGCCTTCATAAGGGCGCCATTTGGGAAACCAACTGGACATAAAATGAGCACTCAAAAGATAAATTGTGCACATCATACTCTTGTTCTTTAGAAGATTTAATCACTTAAACAAAATTTTTGTTCAAATTAATTCTATGACTTTATTTAAGATTTTACCGGGCGGTAAAAGAATACTGGGTTAAAATTAAAGTGAAATCAGTAGATTAATTTCTTATTATAAATAGGGGTATCTATAAATAAATCTGATTGACTATATAAAATAAAATATTTCCTGGCTATTGACTGGTCAATAAAAAAGCACATCACCAGGATGTGCTTTCAAATGGGCATTTTTGCTTAGCCAGTATTACGCAGACCGGCTGCAATACCGGCAATACTGACCATCAGCGCATGATCCACCGGGGTGTTTTCGGCCTGTTGCTGTTCAAGATATAAACGGCGACGTTTCATCAGTTCAGCTTGCAGCAAGTGCAATGGTAGCAGATACGGTTTACGCACCTTCATGGACTGATCCAGTACGCCATTGCTGCTGAGCAGTTTCGATTCACCTTTCAGGGTTAACAAGGTTTGTACGGCATCCTGCAAACGCTGGCGTAACGCTGTCCCCAAAATTTTCAGATCTTCATCCTGGGTCAGATGCGATTCATAATACAGCGCTACATGCGCGTCGGCTTTGGACAGGACCATTTCCAGCATATCAATTAGGGTCTGGAAATATGGCCACTCGGCCAGCATCTCATCGAGTACATTACGCTGTCCTTGATCCACGACTTCATTCAGGGCGGCACCGGTACCGAGCCAGGCAGGCAACATCAGGCGAATCTGGGTCCAGGCAAATACCCAGGGAATGGCCCGCAAGGATTCAATGCCGCCGCTGACTTTACGTTTGGCGGGGCGTGAACCCAGAGGCAGCATCTGCAGTTCAAGTTCAGGGGTAACGGTACGCAGGTATTTTACAAAATGCGGATTTTCACGCACGGTCTGGCGATAGACCTGAACAGACAGTTCGGTCATTTGATGCATCAGGTCGCGCCATTCCTGTTTTGGTTCTGGTGGCGGGAGCAGGGTCGCTTCCAGGGTTGCAGCGGTATAAATTTCTAGATTTTGCAGCGCGATTTCTTCCAGTCCGAATTTAAAGCGGATCATTTCGCCCTGTTCAGTCACCCGGATTGCACCGGAAATAGAGCCCGGTGGCTGAGAGAACAAGGCTTGCTGGGTTGGCGCACCACCACGGCTGATTGAACCGCCACGACCATGAAACAGGGTCAATTGCACGCCATGTTGCTGGGCAACTGCGGTCAGTTCTTCCTGGGCACGATATTGGGCCCAGTTGGCCGACATAAAACCAGCATCCTTGGCAGAATCAGAATAGCCAATCATCACCTCATGCTTGCCCTGAATATGCTGTTTGTACCAGTGCATATTGAACAAGGTCGACATGGTTGCGGCTGCACCATCCAGATCTTTTAAGGTTTCAAACAGGGGAACCACCCGTAACGCCTGCTCGATGCCGGCTTCTTTTTGTAAAAGCAGTACCGCCAAGACATCACTTGGATATTCTGCCATGGAAATAATATAGGCACCCAGAGACTCGCTCGGCTGTTCGGCCAGTGTGCGCATAGTGGCAAAGACTTCCTGGACATCCGGATGTTCAATCAGGCTGCCGGCCGGTTCATTCAGATGTTTCGGCAGCAACGGACGCTTGCTTTGTAATTCCTGCAGTAAAAAGTTTTGACGGGCCTGTTCGGTCCAGGTTTCAAAATTCCCCAGTCCTAAATATTCAGTAATAGCTGAAATTGCCTGACGGTGACGGCCGGATTCCTGACGGATATCCAGTTTCAGCAGTTCGATCCCAAAGCTGTTGACCCGGTAAATAAAGTCCAGCAGGCTGCCATTGGCAATTTCGGCCAGATTGCAGTCCATCAGCGAGCGGTAGCAGGTCAGGAGCGGCTGTAAAAGTTCGTCTTTACTTTTAATCACCAGACTGTCATCGGCATCATTGCCTTTTAATTTTTCTGCCAGCCAGTGTCGCGTCGCTTTCAGGCGGGTACGAGTGTCACGTAAATATTCACGATAGGGTTCAGGATGAGGCTGGCCCAAAGCTTCGGAAATTTCCGGACTGCATTGCTGAATGGAGAGTTCCCAGCGCAGGTTTTCAATATCGCGTACATAGAGATCGGCTGCTTTCCAGCGCGACAGCCACAGTACTTCCTGAGTGACGGTGTGGGTGACATTGGGGTTGCCATCGCGGTCACCACCCATCCATGAGGCAAAACGTACTGGTGCGACATCTAAGGGCAGGTTCTGGCCACATTGCGCTTGCACCATGCCATTTAGTTCGCGGATAAATTTCGGTATTGCATTCCATAAGGTCTGCTCAATGGTGGTAAAACCCCATTTGGCTTCATCAATCGGAGTCGGGCGATGCTGACGGATTTCATCGGTTTGCCAGGCAGAGCTGATCAGCTGTTTCAGATCGGCCAGGACAGCCTGACGTTCACGTGGAGTCAGTTTCTGCTGGTCGAATTTGGACAGGGCATTATTGATGCCATCATATTTTTGAATCAGGGTACGGCGGCTGACTTCTGTGGGGTGCGCGGTCAGGACCAGTTCAATTTTCAGTTCACAGATTTGCTGATACAGCGTATCGGCAGAAATTTCCTGCTGTTTAAATTTTTCAAATAAAGGCACCAGAGGATTGGGCGATTCTGCAGTGTCGTCAAACTCGCTCTGACGGCGACGACGTACCACATGATATTGTTCGGCAATATTGGCAAAGTTTAAAAAGTGGGTAAAAGCACGGGTCAGTGGCAGGATTTCTGCATCTTCCAGACTCAAAAACAGTTGTTCCAGTTGTTTTTCTGCTTCGACCTGTCCATCGCGAGCGCCTTTGGACAGGGCACGGATCTGCTCGATCTGATTAAACAAATCCTGCCCGGCATGTAATTTTAAGGTTTCCCCAAGCAAATTACCCAGTAAGCGTACGTCTTCGCGTAGTGGTGCATCAATCTGTTGAATCATTTTTTATTCCCTCACATGCATGCTTTGACTATACCGCGACTGCATGACAATCCAAGTCCCCTAGAGACAAAAGTTGCAGAGCATTGGCTACTTTTTTAGCAACTTTTAGGCCACATACGGTGATCGGTGATCAGTCCGAAAGAAAGGAGTTAATCCGGCAGGGCATATTTCAGCATAAACAGTTCAATGGCCTCGCTAATAATCTGTTGCTGTTCTGCGCTTGAAAGGGGAGGGCTGAGACCCAGCAGGATTTTCTGATGACGGGTTCCGGTCAGCAGGGACACGATCAGCTCGGTCTGTTTTTCTGGAAGATCAACCTGAATAAAGCGATACTGCTGGGCCAGGGTAAAAAAATCATTCCAGACTGCATCCAGTTTGCTATGTGAGGCCTGATAAAACTGTTCTGCCAAAGGACTTTGCTGCGAGGCCAGTTCCATCAGTAGCAGGTCCAGCTTGATCGCTTCTGGTAAATGAATAATATTTAAAGCGCGCTGACAGGCCTGATAAAACTCCTGCGCAAAGTCACTGCTCGGCTGCAAGAGCTGAGGATGTTCATGCAGAATGGCTTCACAGGTATCTTCGATCGCACACGTAAACAGGGTCGCCTTGTCCTGAAAATGGTTATACACCGTCAGCTTGGTCACACCTGCCTCACGTGCAATCTGGTTCATGCTGGAGGCATGATAGCCATGCGCTAAAAACAGCGCTTTGGCCACACTCAGGATGCGCTGACGCTTTTCCAGATCCTTGGGTCGTCCTACAGGTATTTGCACAATTTTTCCCAAAAAAAGTCAATACGGTCATTGCTTTGATGATTCAGTTGTAATTAGTGTACCGGGTGGTATATTAATTAAAAAACAAGCAATTCAATATATCAGCATAGTTTGCCCTAAAAAAGATGATCAGATAAGAGCGAATAAGATGAGCAGGATTTACAGCGTATTGGCTGGCATGGTGGTGCTTTGCAGCGTGACCTTAACCGGGTGCAGCAAAGATACTGCTGCAGCAGAACAGGAAGTTCCCTTTGTCATGGTGGCCACACCCACCACTTCACAGCATGAATTAAAAAGTTATGCCGGTGATGTGCAGGCGCGCCAGCAAACGGCGCTGGCCTTTCGGGTCGCTGGACAGGTGACCCAGCGCTTCGCCGATGTGGGTGACCAGGTCAAAGTCGGGCAAGTCCTGGCAACTCTGGATGTCAAAGATGCCCAGCTGCAGCTGAATGCAGCACGTGCCCAGCTGGAAAGCGCGCAGTCTGCCACTAAGATTGCTCAGGATGAATTACAACGTTTCAAGCAGTTATTGCCATCCAATGCCGTGAGCCGCTCACAATATGACGCGATCGAAAACCAGTACAAGACCGCCCTGTCAAATCTGAAGCAGGCACAATCCAATTATGATACCGCTAAAAACCAGACTGCTTATAATCAGCTGATTGCCACCAGAAACGGCGTAATCACTGCACGCAATATTGAAACAGGTCAGGTGGTCGCTGCCGGGCAGGCGGCGTATGAACTGGCAATTGTCGGCGAGCGTGAAGTGGTGATTGGGGTGCCGGAACAGGCAATTGCTGAAATTAGGGTGGGGCAAGCGGCTCTGGTCACCTTATGGTCCAAACCTGAAGAAAAATTTGCCGCCATTGTCCGAGAGATTTCACCGGCAGCGGACCAGTCGCGTACCTTTCGGGTTAAAGTTTCCTTACGTGAAGGCAATGGCCAGATCCAGCTGGGGCAAAGTGCCCGGGTGTTTTTTCAGCACAGCCGCGACAATATGCTCAGTGTGCCGCTATCCAGTGTCTCGGCAACGGATCAGCAGGCTTATGTCATGGTGGTCCAGCCCGATCATACCTTACGTAAAGTCCCGGTCCAGCTCGGTGCCTATGGCCGGGACAGTGTTCCTGTACTCAGTGGGCTCAAGCCGGAAGACTATGTGGTGATTGGTGGCGTACATCTGCTGCGTAACCAGCAAAAAATCAATCCGATTGATCGTGAAAACCGTCGTGTGACCATTCAGGCAGGGAGTTAAGCATGAACTTTAACCTGTCGGAATGGGCTTTAAAAAATAAAGGTCTGGTGCTGTATTTCATGATCCTGCTGGGTCTGATCGGCATCGTCTCTTATTCCAAACTGTCACAAAGTGAAGATCCACCTTTTACCTTTAAAGTCATGGTAATCCAGACCTATTGGCCGGGTGCCAGTGCCAAAGAAATCTCCCTGCAGGTCACTGACCGGATTGAAAAGGAACTGATGACCACGGGACAGTATGAGCGCATCATGGCCTATTCGCGTCCGGGTGAATCCATGGTGACTTTTGTTGCCAAGGATTCCCTGGCTTCGAAAGATGTCGCTGATGTCTGGTATAACGTGCGCAAGAAGGTGGGCGATATCCGGCATGAATTGCCACAAGGGGTACAAGGTCCGTTCTTTAATGATGAATTTGGCGATACCTTTGGCAATATTTATGTGCTCAAGGGTAAAGATTTTGACTATGCGACCCTCAAGGAATACGCCGATCGCTTACAGCTGCAACTGCAACGGGTCAAAGATGTTGCCAAAGTTGAGCTGATTGGCCTGCAAGACCAGAAAATCTGGATTGAGATTTCCAATACCAAGGCCATCCAGCTGGGCGTTCCAGTCATAGCGATTCAGCAAGCCCTGCAGCAGCAAAATGCCACCACCCAGTCCGGTTTTTTTGAAACCGGTTCAGACCGGATTCAGGTGCGGGTCAGTGGTGCATTAAACAGTGTTGAAGAATTAAGACAGATGCCGCTGCTGGTCAATGGCAAAACCATTCAGCTGGGAGATGTCGCAGAAGTCTATCGAGGCTTTAGTGATCCGGCACAACCGCGGATGCGCTTTATGGGCGAAAACGGCATTGGTATTGCTGTATCGATGCGCAAGGGCGGGGACATCATTGCCTTGGGTAAAAATCTGGAACAGGAATTCGCCCGCCTGCAAAAAACCCTGCCACTCGGCATGGAGCTGCAAAAAGTCTCCGACCAGCCGGTGGCAGTCAAACGCAGTATTAACGAATTTATGAAAGTGCTGGCAGAAGCGGTGATTATCGTATTGCTGGTCAGTTTTTTCTCGCTCGGTTTCCGGACCGGTCTGGTGGTGGCTTTCTCGATTCCGCTGGTGCTGGCCATGACTTTCGCCGGTATGCAGCTGTTTGATGTCGGACTGCATAAAATTTCTTTGGGGGCGCTGATTCTGGCCCTCGGTCTGCTAGTCGATGATGCCATTATCGCGATTGAAATGATGGCGATTAAAATGGAGCAGGGTTATAGCCGTTTACAGGCGGCCGGGCATGCCTGGCGCACCACGGCTTTTCCTATGCTGACCGGGACCCTGATTACCGCTGCCGGTTTTCTGCCGATCGCCACTGCAGCTTCGAGTACCGGGGAATATACCCGTTCGATTTTCCAGGTAGTGACCATTGCATTGCTGGTATCTTGGCTGGCCGCGGTACTGTTTGTGCCATATTTAGGCGATAAACTTCTACCGGATTTCAACAAAGATTTAATTCAAAAAGCGCCGTGGTACCAGCGTCTCTGGGCACGTCTGCGCAAACAGCCAGAACCTCAGCCGATTGTGCATCACGCCGGTAAACATTATGACCCCTATCAAACCCGGTTTTATCGGGGTTTTCGCCGTTGGGTCGATGCCTGTGTGACCTATCGTAAAACTGTCATTGCTGCCACGGTCGGAATTTTTATTCTGTCTATTTTAATGTTTAAGCTGGTGCCGCAGCAGTTTTTCCCGCCCTCGAACCGGGCTGAAATTCTGGTGGATCTCAAACTTGAAGAAGGTGCATCACTGAAGGCCACTGAAGCTGCAGTAAAAAAAGTCGAAGCCTTTTTATCAAAACAAGAGGGCATTGATAACTATGTGGCTTATGTTGGGATGGGATCGCCGCGTTTCTATTTACCGCTCGATCAGCAGCTGCCGCAAACCAGCTTTGCCCAGTTTGTGGTATTGGCTTCCTCGCTGGAAGACCGCAATGAAATCCGCAAATCCTTAAGTGACCAGATTCGAGAGTTATTGCCGGAAGTGCGTACCAGGGTGTCCTTGCTGGAAAATGGCCCACCTGTGGGCTATCCACTACAATTCCGGGTGTCGGGTGAAGACTTAGGATTAGTCCGTGAATGGGCGCAGAAAGTTGCAGCCACCGTGGGAGACAATCCGAATACCACCAATGTGCATCTGGATTGGGGCGAGCCGAGCAAAGTCATCAAATTGCAGATTGATCAGGATCGTGCCCGTCAGTTGGGGGTGAGCAGCAGTGAACTGGCCAATGTACTCAACAGCTCGATTTTGGGGGCCGGCATTGATCAGTATCGTGAAAAACGTGAACTGATCGAGATCCGTTTGCGTGGTGCTCAGGCTGAACGCGTTGATGTCGCTTCTTTAAGCAGTCTGGCGATACCGACGTCACGTGGTCCCTCGGTACCTTTGGCGCAGCTGGCTAAAATAGAATACAGCTTTGAGGAAGGTCTGATCTGGCATCGTAACCGCTTGCCGACCATTACTGTGCGTGCCGATATTCGTAGCAAGTTGCAGCCCGCTACTGTGGTCAATGAACTCAAAGAGCCACTGGAAAAAATCCGGGCAGAGCTGCCGAATGGCTATCTGCTGCAAGTGGGGGGTACAGTTGAAGAATCGGCTCGTGGACAGAACTCGGTGAATGCCGGCATGCCTTTATTCCTCGCAGTCGTCATGACCCTGCTGATGATTCAGCTCAAGAGCATCTCACGGGCCTTTATTGTGTTCCTGACCGCACCTTTAGGCATTATCGGAGTGGTGTTATTCCTGTTAATTTTCAATAAACCTTTCGGTTTTGTTGCGATGCTCGGAACGATTGCATTATCGGGAATGATCATGCGCAATTCGCTGATTCTGATTGACCAGATCGAGCAGGATATTCAGGCCGGAGAGTCGCAGTGGGATGCCATCATCAATGCCACGGTACGCCGTTGTCGTCCGATCGTATTGACCGCACTGGCTGCGGTGTTGGCCATGATTCCCTTGTCCCGCAGTATTTTTTTCGGGCCGATGGCGGTGGCGATTATGGGTGGTTTGATTGTGGCGACATTATTGACCCTGTTTTTCCTGCCTGCACTATATGCACAGTGGTTTAAAGTGAAAAAAAGTTTAAATTCTGTTTAAATTTGTCATAATTTCAGGTGCGAAATTTGGAAATTTTCAATATAGTAGCACCTGAGATTTTTATAATTTAAAAAAATAAGTAATTGCTGCATTGGCCGAGCTGCCAATACGGTAACGAGGTTGAACCGAACATGACTCAAGATACATTAACCAAGATGCGACGTTCCGTAGCGATGGCTTATGTCTTCATGTTTTT
Organism: Acinetobacter sp. YH12226; assembly: GCF_013417805.1. GTDB lineage: Bacteria > Pseudomonadota > Gammaproteobacteria > Pseudomonadales > Moraxellaceae > Acinetobacter. The sequence continues at coordinate 25,251 of NZ_VPDG01000011.1, forward strand.
GGCCTTATTTACCCTGTTTAGTGGACTATTGGCTTACTGGTTCGCACGTAAAGTCACTCAAGTTGATTATGCTGAAGTCTGGTTACAGGCACAGGCGCTGTGGATCATGCGTAATATCGTGATTTATACCATTTTGGCGATCTTTGCTGCACTGTGGTTTATTCCCCTGTTTTTCTTTGCCTGGGACAGCCAGTTATGGGTAAAAGCCTGTGTGGTGACCGGAGTGATTTTCAGCTTTATTGCCTTTATTTTCTTGATCAATGCCTGGTTTAAAGGTATCTATAAATTCTCTCAAAACAAAGCTGTGTTCTAAAGCGCATAATTTTTTTCATATTTCCCCTTGTAAAACTCGGTTTCACCCCAATTTCAGACCTCAGTTGAATATTAAACAAAATTCCGTGAGGAGCATCGCCAGACATGGCTAAACGTGATTATTATGAGGTTTTGGGCGTCGCTAAAACCGCTAGTGATGATGAAATCAAAAAAGCCTACCGTAAGTTGGCGATGAAATATCATCCAGACCGTAACCCGGACAATGCTGAAGCTGAAGAGAAATTCAAAGAAGCAGCAGAAGCCTATGAAGTGCTCTCTGATGGTGAAAAGCGCAGCATGTACGACCGTATGGGCCATCAGGCCTTTGAAGGTGGTATGGGCGGCGGTGGCGGCTTCGGCGGTGGTTTCAGCGCAGAAGACATTTTCAGCCAGTTCGGTGATATTTTCGGTGGTGCTTTTGGTGGCGGCGGTGGTCGTGGCCAGCAACGTGCACGCCGTGGTTCCGACTTACGCTATGTCATGGAACTGACCCTGGAAGAAGCGGTCAAAGGCGTCAAGAAAACCATTACCTTTACTGCACCGGCACCGTGTGATGCCTGTGATGGTAAAGGTTCAAAAAATCCAAACGATGTGGAAACCTGCCGTACCTGTCATGGTGCGGGTCAAGTGCGTATGCAGCAAGGTTTCTTCTCGGTACAGCAAACCTGTAGTACCTGTCGCGGTCAGGGCAAGATCATCAAGAACCCATGTAATAAATGTCATGGTTCAGGGGTGTCAGATCGTCAGCAAACCTTGGAAGTCACTATTCCTGCGGGTGTGGATAATGGCGACCGCGTTCGCTTGACCGGTAAGGGTGAAGCAATCCGTGATGGTCAGTCAGGTGACTTGTACGTAGAAGTGGTGGTGCGTGAGCACGAAATCTTCCAGCGTGATGGCGCTGATCTGTATATGGATGTGCCGGTATCGATTGCTGATGCAGCCTTAGGTAAGGAAGTTCAGATTCCTACGCTGGATGGTCGTGTTAGCTTGAAAATTCCTGAAGGTACGCAAACGGGTAAATTGTTCCGCTTACGTGGTAAGGGTGTTAAACCGGTACGTACCAGCATGCAAGGTGACTTGCTGTGCCGTATTGTGGTGGAAACTCCAGTGAATTTAAGTGCACGTCAACGTGAACTGTTAAAAGAACTGCAAGAAACCATGGATGGGGAAGACAGCAAGTCCTCACCAAAGAAAAAATCATTCTTTGATCGCTTGTTTGATTAATTGAGTGAAAGTAAAAGAGGACGCTGAGGCGTCCTTTTTTATTATGTAGATAAGATACTCTAGATTAGAAGATGCTATTTATTAGTTGATAGGTATCGCTTAAAAACAGAAACCGCCTAAAAAGCGGTTTCTATTTTTATATTTCATTATCTAAATAGAAAGTATGAGTCCAAATTTGGAGGGTGATAGATATTTTGTAAGTGAGAAAAAAGCATCATTCCCGAAATTAAAAAGGCCAATATTGTTATTACAGAGCTATATAATCGCATTCATTACTTATCAAATTTACCAGTACAGCAGATTACTCTTATTTTGTTCTCATGACAATGGAAGCTTAATCTTATTGAAATCACTATAAATTTTTAAAATTTCATTTTTTAATAAATAAAATAAATATATATATAAGAAAACTTGATTAATTAAATTTTTCGTGTATAGTTAACTTAACTAGAAAAAAGTCTTGTTTCGGTAAATCTTCTTTAAGTATCGCAGTTTTAGTCATAATCCTTCGTTTTTTTCAGATTTTAAGTCTCATTCTTTATTATTTCAAAGTTATATTCAGTCAATAAATTGACTAAAAATTATTAAAAAATTAGTAGGATATATTATGTCAAACTCAAATGTTGTTAAAGGTACTGTAAAGTGGTTCAACGAAACTAAAGGTTTTGGTTTTATTCAACAAGAATCAGGTCCAGATGTTTTTGCTCATTTCAGCGAAATCGCCAGTTCAGGTTTTAAAACCTTAATGGAAGGCCAACTGGTTGAATTCAGTGTAGCTCAAGGTCAAAAAGGACCGAATGCTGTAAATATTGTTGCTATCTAAGTAAGAATAAACAGTAAAAAAAAGCACTTAATAAGTGCTTTTTTTATCGTTCAAATTTAATTTTAAGTTATTTTCCAAATTGGAAAAATCTTTAGAAAAACAGGATTCAAGTTGTTAAAAATAAATGATTTAATTGCAAAATCTAAAAATGGTACTGAAATTATTGTTTCGTTAATTCCTCTCAATAAAATGCAAAATACACGTCAGGGTTTAAAAAGAATTGAAGTGGGTAAAAGAGTTCTTCTTTCATCTGGAGTTGAGGTAGATTTAAACTTAGATGGCCGTACATTCTATACTTCTCTAAATCAATTATTTAAGCTAAATCATAAAGTTATTTAAAGATAAAATTAAGAAACATCAATTTTTAGTGGATATTTTGCCACTTTAACTATTATTAAAGGTATAGATATGCTTAAACAAAGTATCAGTGTGAAGGATCAGTTTGGGGCTCAACACGCTATTCAAGCAACAGTCGATCATCATTTTTCTAAAACACAATCTCATTCCAATATAAAACATATCACTGTAGATGGTGAAGATATTCGTCCCAGTTTTGAAATGTGCTTTCAAAGTACCTTAAGTGGAAAAATTTTCAAAATTGTATAGACTATGCAAATTTTGCTTTAGGTATTATTATTTTTAATAAGTTCCCTAAGAGCTAGATAATTCATTTGCTCAATCTAAGGACTGATTTTTGTATAAAGCAAAATTGAGTCCTTTTAATCTCAATAAGACTTAAAATCTTATCTGCTCATCAATTCAAAAGTAGATATTCATAATTAAAATTTAGTAAAAAGTCTTGCATAAGAATCCTGTTAATCTAACTGAGATTTAAATCATCAAGATTTTGAGCTCAATTAATAATGGCGAGACTAAACAGGAAAAACTGTATTGGCAAGTCGTCTGTTTAACTTCACAAATCAGTAATCTCAGTAAATCAATGCAAAATCAGAGCGATAAAATTATGAATAAGCTTATTTCAGTTATATGAGTAATTGCTAAAAACTATATGACGAGTCAAGTTGATGTATATCGTATAGCTTTGACGGAAGTGATTGCCTAACTTCTTAAGCTTGATTAAAACTCTTATCAATATCAGTGATTTCACTCTTTGAGTATTTTCATTGATTTTTATGCAATGCATCTTAGTGTTATTCTGCAGTTTTGCTATAGTAAGAGCAATTTTGGATCAACATCAGGACTATGTTATGTCAGCTACACCACGCATTGGGATCTTAGGTGCAGGCGGTCGTATGGGGCGTATCCTTATTCAGGCGGTGCATGAAGCAGGTTATCAATTGGCGGCCGCGGTAGAACGCCCTGAAAGTACACTATTAGGCGCAGATGCTGGTGAACTTGCCGGAATTGGCGCAACAGGTGTCAAGATTGTGGGTAGCCTTACCGATGTAGTCAAAGACTGTGATGTCGTGATTGATTTTACCGCACCCGCAGCGACCGTCAATCATCTGAAAATCTGCCGTGAAGCTGGTGTCGCCATCGTGATCGGTACGACGGGTATGAATGATGAGCAAAAAGCCTATCTGGATCAATCTGCGACGGAAACTCCTGTAGTGTATGCAGCGAATTATTCAGTGGGTGTGAATGTATCGATCAAATTGCTTGAACTGGCCTCTAAAGTTTTTGGTGATACCGTAGATATCGAAGTGATTGAAGCACATCACCGTCACAAAGTAGATGCGCCATCGGGTACAGCTTTGATGTGGGGTGAGGCGATTGCGGAAACTTTGGGCCGTGACCTGAAAGAAGATGCGGTATATTGCCGTGAAGGTCATACCGGTCCGCGTGAGCGTAAGAGTATTGGCTTCCAGACCATTCGCGGTGGCGATATTGTCGGTGAACATACTGCAATGTTTATTGCTGATGGGGAACGTGTGGAAATTACTCATAAAGCGACTAACCGGATGAACTTTGCTTCTGGTGCGGTACGTGCTGCAGCTTGGGTCGTCGGTCGTGAAGCGCGTAAATATGATATGAAGGACGTGCTTGGTTTTAACGATATTCAGGTTTAAAACCGAGTTAAAATCATTTATAAAAAAATCTAAAACTAAAATAAGACGAATAAAAAATGCAAAAAATGATTTTCCTGCTCTGTGCAGTGGCGCTTGGCGCCATTGCGCAGGCCAAGCCTGTCGGGACGCCTAAACTCAGTATTCATAAAAATAATATCAAGGTCTGGACATACCAGAATGAACAAAACCCGGTCTTTCTCTATAAAGCTGAAACCACTTATACTGCACCGCTTGAAAATGCCGTGTCCTTGATTCTGAACGTCGAGCATGCAGTGCAGTGGGTTCCCTATATGGGTAGCATCAAGGTCCTGTCCCGCGATGATAAAAAAGGTGACTTTACCCTGTATATGGTGCTGGATTTTCCATTTCCCTTAAAAGACCGTGACCTGATTGTGCAGGGTAAGATGATCAAGGAAGCCAATGGTCAGATCACCATCAAGAATAAAGCCATCCAAAGTGGCTATCCTTTAAACCCGGCTTATGTGCGTTTAACCGATTATCAGGGCGACTGGACTTTTCAGAAACTGGCCAATAATAAAGTCAAGGTCTCTACCTATGGTTATGCCAATCCGGAAGGTTCCATTCCTTTGAGCTTCGTAAATATGTTTGTGCAACAGCAACCTTATCAGATGCTGCAGAAGATGAAGACCGAGCTGGCTAAGCCTTCACCTATTGCGATTTTGCCTGAAGCCCTGCAATAAAAAAGACCCAATCGCTGGGTCTTTTTAACAGCTAAAAATAGGCAGGATTTAAGCTGTAAAATCTGCTTTAAGTACAATCCGGTAACGGGCTTTGCCAGAATGCAGATGTTCAATCGCCTGGTTCAGTTGTGACATCGGGAAGACTTCAATTTGCGGAGCAATATTTTTACGTGCAGCAAATTGGAGTAACTGACGTAATGCCGCCGGCGAACCTGTCGGTGAACCGGTAACTGACTTGGCTCCACCAATCAGCATGCCAGCCGGAATCTGCATCGGCTCAAGTGGTAAACCCAGCATATGCACAGTGCCATTCGGTGCCAAAGTTGCCAGATAAGCCTGCCAGTTCAAGGTGACATTGACAGTACTCAGTAATAAATCAAACTTGCCACGCTGGGCTTTTAATGCAGCGACATCACGACTGTTCACTACATGGTCAGCGCCCATGGCTTTCAGTTCATCAGTTTTATCCAGGTTCGAGGTGAAGGCAGTAATTTCACAGCCCCAGGCTTTCAGCAGCTTGATGGCCATATGTCCTAAACCGCCAATGCCAATTACGCCCACATGATGAATGGCCTGAATCTGATGTTTCAGGATCGGATCGAATACGGTAATCCCTCCGCAGAGCAAAGGACCCGCACTTTCAGGATCAAGATCTTCGGGTAGGGGAATGACCCATTGCCATCCGGCACGCACTTTGTCGGCAAAACCACCGGCATGTCCGACAATGGTCGCCACCTGACCGCCAGTACACAGCACTTGCTGGCCTGAAATACAAGGATCGCAATATTGGCAACTTTCTGCCGTCCAGCCGATACCCACCCGTTGACCAACTTTCAGGCCTTTGGCTTCTGTACCCAGATGGGTAATGGTGCCAATAATCTCATGTCCAGCCACGACCGGATAGACCGACGAACCCCAGTCATTATTAATGACCGAAATATCCGAATGACAGAGTCCGCAGTATTCTACTTTGACTTCGACCTGATGCGGCTGCAGTTCTCCGGCATCAAACTGATAAGGCTCAAGTTCCGCACCTGCGGACATGGCTGCATAAGCTTGAATAATATTATTCGACATGATTTTCAGCTCTTATTTAAGTGCGAGGATATTGTTTTAAAATCACAATGATTTTCATGGTCATCGACCATACCAACGGCCTGCATAAAGGCATAGCAAATGGTGGGTCCGACAAATTTAAAACCGGCCTGTTTAAGGGCTTTAGACATCTTCTGGCTCTCAATGGTTTGAGCGGGTGCTTGCCGATAATCCACAACATCATTATTCAATCGCGGTTGCTGGGCAAAAGACCAGAGCCATTCCACCAGATTGATTCCTTGCTGTCGGAGCTTCAGCCATGCTTGGGCATTTTCCCGAACGGCGTTCAATTTGCCACGATGACGTATCAGGCTAGCATCTTCAAGTTTCAGTTGGAGTTGTTCATCTGTAAGTAAGGCGATAGATTCAATCGAATATTGAAAAAAATGTTCACGATAAGCTTCACGTTTTCTGAGGACAGTAATCCAAGCCAGACCGGCCTGCTGTCCTTCCAGACACAGCATTTCAAACAGGCGATTTTCATCCAGCAGGGCCTGTCCCCATTCCTGGTCATGATAGGCGATATACAGCGGATCATCGGAACACCAGCCACAGCGTTGCACAGTCATGTGATGCTCCTTGTTTTTATGTTTTTATAATTTAAACATAGTCCATTGATCTTGCTGATTGTCCCAGTACGACAGTTCAGCCTGATCCAGATCGCTAAATAGAATCCACATGTCTTTACCGGCCTTGTCGGCATAACCGGTACTGATCAGAAGCGCATCCTCGGTAATTTCCATCACCCAGCCCTGGTAAGTTTGACCATTCAATACAATTTTTTGTTGATTGCCTGATTCAGCAAATTCCACCAGACGATTGATCAACGCTTCTGACATGTAAATATCCTAAAATTAACGTAAATAGGGATAAGGGTTGACCACACCGCGGCCCTTGCCCTGTAAATAGATTCCATAATGCAGATGGGGAGCAGTATGCCGGGCATTGCCGCTGTTGCCGACATAAGCAATCAGCTGGCCTTTTTTGACATAGTCGCCGACTTTTAAGCCACGTTTATGGCCATCCAGATGCGCATAATAGTGCCAGGAGCCGCCTGGACCCAAAATCCAGACTACTTTACCACCCAAATTGTTGTTACGTAAATCTGCAATTAGACCCTCAGTCGCGCTAAAGACTTTGGTTCCACGTGGAGCCATGATATCAATACCTTCATGTAGGCGTCCGCGACTGCGCGAAGCACCCCAGGTATCTGTTAACTCACGTGCTTGTATGCGTGCCACCGGGATTGGCAGAGAGGACGGTACTCGCATACTTTTCAGTTTTTGCACGAGGATAGGGTTGAGCTGTACAGCAGGGGATTTTTTTGGTGTACTGCTACAGGCAGCCAGCAGCACAGCAATCAAAGCAATCCACGTCAAAGCAAGGTATTGGCGCACTTTATTCATCCTTAAATATTGGCAATGCTCATGTTGAGCTGAGCGATATTTTGCTTTGTTCAGACTATGTCACAGATTGACGCTAGTGATCAATTTTTTCATGGCAGTCGGAATGCCGGCCTCAGTTGCTGTTTGCGGACTCATCCAGCAGCCTTGCAGTTCAATGGCCAGATGTTCCTGCTGATCCTGATCTACTGCAAAAACAATTGCTTCAAGTTGCCAGGTAAAATGGGTAAAACTGTGGCTAATCTGGGTTTTTTTGATGATGTTCTTGAGGTCCAACTGCTGGCATTGCTGTTCAAATTCATATGTATTTTCAATAATCGGCAGACACCAGAGACCGCCCCAAAGACCGCTATTGGGACGTTGTTGCCAGAGCCAGTCTGTACCGGACTGGATTAGCAGGACCTGAGCAGAGCGTACCGGAACCGGTTTTTTGGCCTTCTTGAAAGGCAATTCATTTTCCAGTCCTTGCTGATGTGCCTTGCAATGCTGCTGCATTGGACAATACAGACACAAAGGCTTTTTCGGGGTACATACGGTCGCGCCCAGATCCATAATTGCCTGGGTATAGTCATGATTGCGTTCGATAGGACAGAGTTGTTCTGCCAGTTGCCATAAGGCACGCTCATGCACCGGTTTGGACAGATCATCTTCAATGGCAAAGAAACGTGACAATACCCGTTTGACATTGCCATCCATGATTACGCCATATTGACGTAAACCGAGTGACATGAGGGCACCAGCGGTAGAACGGCCAATGCCGGGCAAGGCCATCCATTCTTCTAGGGTTTGAGGGAACTGCTGCTGTGCTGTCACGATGCCGGCAGCTTTATGCAGATTGCGGGCGCGGGCATAATAGCCGAGACCTGCCCAGTAGGGTGCGACCTCATCCCATGAGGCTTGACCCAAGTCCTGAACAGTCGGAAAACGCTGGATAAATCGTTCAAAATATTGCAGTACAGTTTTGACCTGGGTTTGCTGCAACATGATTTCAGAGACCCAGACTTTATACGGATCATCTGTCACCTGCCAGGGCAAGTCATGACGACCATGCACATCAAACCATTCCAACAGGGCATCTGAAAATACGAACATGAATACCTAGCAACCGAATAAGCAGCAGCTAGTATAGCGGAATCAGCAGGGTGGGAATGTGAAAAGTAGGATAAAAATGGCTGCTCATTTGTTTGGGCAGAAGAGTGATTTCAAAAAAATAAACGCTCCGTAGAGCATTTATTTTTGATAAAGAATCCGGTTAATCGTTAATTCCCCAGCGCTCATCCAGCTTCAAGGTCTTGCCTGTATAACGCGGAATAATATGAATATGCAGATGTTCTACCTTTTCCTGAAATACTTCACCATCAATAAAGCCGACATGAAAACCGGCAGGCTGGTAGCGTAATTGCAGTTCATTGCGTGCCTGTTCCAGTAGAGACATCAAACTTTTACGTTCTTTGTCAGTCACTTCAAAAAATGAGGCCACATGCCGCAATGGAATGATCACACAATGACCTTCGGACAATGAATTTGGTTCAGGCAACACCACACCATAATCATTTTTGGCAATGACATCATATTCGTCAAAATTGCAGTAGGGGCAGTTGGTTTCAGCCATCATACACATTCTCCTCTGGTAGGATTTATCTTCTTTTCTTCATGAAGTATCTAAAATATTCAGCCTGTGAACAAGCCGGATAGTTGTTTCTATTTATGCCAAATGGCAGTCTAGCAAGGCATACATTGCTGCCAGACCTTTTTGTTCCGCTTCTGCATTGTAACCAAGATCCACACCATTGGCTTTGGCCCGTTCATCCGCAAGCGGGTTGCTAAAGCCATGTTTGGCATTTTCAAAAACAATCACTTCATGCTCGACTTTGGCAGCATGCATTTCCTCACGGAAACTGGCGACATCATCCAGGGTTACCATGCTGTCTAGTTCACCATGTAGCACCAGGATTTCCGCCTGTACCTGACCTTCCTGAGCAGGTGCTTTTGGCGACAGAATGGCATGGAAAGTCGCCACCGCTTTTAAAGGTGCATTAGAACGGGCCAGATCCAATACGACTTTGCCGCCGTAGCAGAAACCAATCGCTGCAAGCTTATCAGCATTGACTTCATCCTGTGCTGCCAGGGCATTCAAGGCTGCTGTTGCACGGTTAACGATAGTGTCAGGATCTTCAAAAGTCTGCATCATCCACTGATGAGCCTGATCAGAATTGGTCGTGACTTTTTTATCACCATACATGTCCATGGCCAAGGCCGCATAGCCATGTTCTGCAAGTTCACGGGCACGCTGTTCGGTATATTCATTCCGACCCCACCATTCGGGTGCGACCAGTACACCGGCAACAGGGGTATCTGTTTCTGGGGCGGCAAAATAACCAATTAATGGGCTGCCATCCTGCGCAGTATAATGAATTTCGCGAGTCTTGATTGCTACCATGCTGACGTCCTCTATTGTTGTTGAATTGCTTGATTAAAACATAACATAGCAAAACTGATAGGAATGTGACATGAAAACCTGCGATTTAAGGATACTTAAGCCCATAAAAAAAGAGAGGCCAATATAGAACCTCTCCGATTTTAGATCTGGAAAAATAGGACTTATTATTTAGTAATTTCCAGTAATTCCACATCAAAAATTAAAGTACTGTTCGGTTCAATTACATCCCCTGAACCAATCTGTCCATAGGCCAGTTCGGCCGGAATGAAGAAACGATATTTGGCACCTTCTTTCATCAGCTGTAAACCTTCGGTCCAGCCGGTAATGACTTGGGTGGTACGAAATACCACGGGCTGATTACGGGCAATCGAGCTGTCAAAAACCGTACCATCGATTAAACGGCCTTCATAATGTACACGGACATTACTATTTGCGCTCGGCGATTTACCTTTTCCTTCCTGAAGAATCTGATATTGCAAACCTGATTTGGTGGTTTTTATCCCCGGTTTTTTTGCATTTTCAGCCAGAAAAGCCTGACCAATTTTGGCATTTTCATCCGCCTGCTTTTTCAGGGTAATCAGCTCTTTGGCTTCAGCCTGACGCTTAAACTGGGTCAAGACCCGCGCCATATCTTCCTCGCTTAAAGTCGCCTGTTGACCAGCTGCTGCCGCTTTCAAACCGGCGCTGAAGGCATCCAGATCAATGCCTTGTAAGGAGTCAGCATTACTTTTTCCCATCAGATAACCAAAGCTGTAGCCGACCTGTTCGGCTTCCGGGCTTTTATTGGTGACGTCTTTTGCAAACAGACTGCCAGAACTCAGCAGTAAAACCATTAAACTTGTTTGTATTTTCATGATTAATTCTCAAAATAAAGGAGAGCGCGTTGCTCTCCTTTTCGTGGATTATTTTACTTCGATGAGTTCCACATCAAAAATCAAAGTACTGTGTGGAGGAATCGTACCTGGCACGCCCTGTTCGCCATAACCCAGTTTAGATGGAATATACAGGGTTGCTTTACCGCCTTCTTTCATCAGTTGCAGACCTTCGGTCCAGCCTGGAATGACCTGATTGAGTGGGAACTCAATCGGCTCGCCACGTTCAACCGAACTGTCAAACACGGTACCATCAACTAATTTCCCTGTGTAATGTACTTTCACAATTGAAGTTGCTGCAGGCTGCTTGCCCGTACCTTCTTTGGTCACTACATATTGCAAACCAGATGCTGTAGTTTTTATTCCAGCTTTTTTGGCATTTTCAGTCAGGAAAGTATCACTTGATGCCTGAGCCTGTTTGGCACTATCCACTTGCTTCTGCTGCATTTCTTTTTGGAACTGCTCATAAGCTGCTTGTAATTCTTCTTCAGTATAAGCAGGAGCAGTACGGGCATGACCTTCGCGAACGCCTGTTACAAAGCTGTTAATATCCAGCTCAGGTGGAGTTTGATGAGCGACTTCATAACCGAGTGCATAGCTAATTTTAGAAACAGCCGAGGCATCTTTAGATGCTTTTGTAGTTTGAGCTGCTGGGTTTTGAGTTGCATAGTAAACAGGTACTAGCGCGGCACCGCCTAGAAGAACAGCGACAGCAATCGGTAAGGCCTTGCTCATGTATTATTCCAATCTAATGTTATCGTTGAGGTTCATTCCATCTTAGCAGAAAATTTTGAGAAATCTTGCAGAATGGGTGGTTTTTTAGCAAGAGGGCATCGCAGTTGTGTTGAAGTTTAAAGATATAAAAAACCAGCAATCGCTGGTTTTTTAATTTTTTAGAATTTAATCATTGTTAGAGAATGTCTAGGAACAATACTTGCTCCAACCGACATTGTATTTTGCAAAGAACTTAGTAGGAAAATAAGCCTTTTTCTAAAGGAAATTCAATTCCAATCGATGCACCACCATCATTACCACGTAAGTCTGAATCACTGATCCAGCCATTTAGTTTCAGTGGAATATCTGGGCGTAAATAATGGGTCCAGCTCACATCAACAGCTTTTAATTCATCCTGCGCTGGAAAAGCTAAATTAGTAGTTCGGTTAGACTCATTCAACTTGGCAAACAGCACTCGAGCATTAACACGGTTCAGGCGATCGAAACGAATATCACCACCCACAGAAACCATTTGACCATCACCACCCATTGCATGTGCTAATGGGTAACCATGTTGATAAAAACCACCAATATAATTGGTGTGATTATAAGAAATACCTTGGGCCTTGCCATTGGTGCGGGTGTCTGCCCATTCGGTATATAGCTGGAAAGGCATATTATTATAGCTAGAAGAATAATCTACCCCAGCCAAATACATTTTTTTGGCTGGTAAGCCGCCCGCTTCATCTTCACCAATATATTGTGCATACATCCCCATTGGGACTTGCAGCAGTGGCTGTAGATTTAAGCGCGCATCAAACCCGGCAATTTGATTGGATGGGTCAGGTTCACCTGTGCCACCATTGTCTTTATTACCGACAAAAGCATCCCAAAGTGAGCTCAGGCTTTCAGGTCGTCCTTCACCTCCCCATTGGATAGCACGCGATGCACCTAGCTCCAAATAGGGTAAAGGTTGTGCAGTGAGACGTAAGCCAATTAATTTAGCATCAGGTACAGCATCATAGTCATCCAGTTGTCCGGCAAAGGCTTGATATTGCCAAGGTCCAATCCAAGAGAACCATTTATTCGCAAAAGCATTCTGTTCAGCACGCTGCATGGTCACACCATATACAGGGCGACTAGCATCACCCCGAATTAAGCTGCCATCATGGCCGGGTCCCCAGTAGGTCGGAATTTGTCCAGCAATCAGCCATTGATTCCACAATTTACCTGCGAGGTAAGACCCTTCCACATTCACATCTTGATCATTATCAATCTGGGGATCTTTTTCTGCATTTATGCGAAGTCTGGCATCCCAATTTTGATTGCCTGTATTTAACTCTATACCCGCTTGGTATTGCGCTTTTTGCTGGTCGCCAAAGACTTGAGGAATATTTTTTTGATCTGTCTCTGCAAATAGTGATGCTTTAAGTAACTGGTTGTTGGTATTCAAATGAGCCATGACTGAATCAATGACTCTTTGCTGATTATTATTGCTGACTTGGGCCTGAGAAAGGGCGCGTTGGATTTCATCACCACTCATTGGCCAGGTCGAAGTGCTAACTTGAATCACACCTTGCTGATTTAACCAGTTTAAATCGGTGCGCAGGTTTTGGTCATTTAAAACGATGCCTTGAGCAAAGGTTAGTGAGGAACTTAATGCCAAGCTGGCGAGCAGTGTTTTAGGTAACATTTTTGTATATTCTCAGGAGTTTTAAACTGTAACCAAGATAGGGTTTTTAGTTGATTTTTTCAACAATGATCATTTGAGATAAATGTAATAGAGGGTGATTTCACACCCTGCTCAAGGCAGGATGTGAAATCAAAGCTTACAATGAATTAGTCATTGTCTTTATTTGCGGTATAAGCATAGGCATAATTATAACCATAGCTACCTGCCGCCCCTTTTTGTACATCATTCAGAATCACGCCATTCACTTTGACATTGGCCTGTTCAAAACGATTCACAGTGATTTCCAGCTCTTTGATTTGTGTTTTACCATGACGGGCAATCAATAAATTTACACCCGCATATTGCGCAATAATAATACCATCGGTCACTGCAAGGACGGGTGGCGTGTCAATCAGGATATGATCAAAATGAGCAGAGGCCTGATCCAGGAAAGTCTTGAATTGATCTGTACTTAATAGTTCAGACGGGTTAACCGGACTCTTACCACGTGTCACAAAAAACAGGTTATCTACAGTTGAATTTTGCACCACCTCTTCATAGCTATTTTGGTGATTCAATAATTCTGCTAAACCTGGTTGCACTTCGGCATTAAAGTACTTATGTAAATAGCCACGACGTAGATCACCATCAATGACCAGAACCCGTTTTCCCCCTTGCGCTAAAATAGTAGCAAGGTTAGTGGTAATGAATGATTTTCCAACTTCAGGTGCAGGGCCAGAAATTGCAATCACATTATTGGTCGCATTCATTAAGGCAAAATGAATTGCTGTTCGCATGCTACGGAGGCTTTCAATCGCGATATCACTGCTATCTTTAACCGCAAGAATAGGAATATTCTTTTTCTTCTTTAATAGGTTAATACGACTTTCTTGAATAACAGAGCGCGGTACAGTGGCATAGACTGGCAGATCAAGCTCATTTTCAATTTGCGCTGCGTCTTTAATGCCTGAACGCATCATATTGCGTAGTAGTGCAATTAATACTCCAATAAAACCACCAACAAAAATTGATAAAATTATTGTAATTAATGGCTTAGGTTTAATTGGTTTAACAGGTTCAACAGCTTGGTCAATAACTCTAACATTACCAATTTCACCAGCCTCTGCAATTTTTAATTGCTGATAGCTATTGAGTAAAGCGGTATAAAGTTCAGTGTTTACTTTCACATCTCGATATAGCTGTAAATATAATCGTTGTGTTTCTGGTAAACGTTTAATCGATTGTGTCATTTCTGATGTTTTTTGATTAATTTCAGCAAGTTGAGCATTAATGGCTGACATTAGAGGGTGATCAGGGGTATATTTTGAAGAAAGTTCCGCTTGCTGTTGTTGTAATTGGATTTTCATCTTTTCCAGTTCAACATTTTGCTTTAACATTAACTCGGCTTCTTGAGTCACATCGATAGTATTGTATTGCTCACGGAAACGGTTGAACTTGATTTCTGATTCCTCAAGTTGCTGTTTAAGTTCCGGCAGCTGTTTGTCTAGAAAATTTAAAGTTTGTTTAGATTCTAAAGACTTGCGTTGAATATTTTGTATTTGATAGACGGATAAAATATTATTCAGAACTTGAGTAATATGTTCCTTATCATTGCCATTATAATTTAGACCAATAACACCGGAGTTTTTCCCTCTCTCTGCTACACCATAGTCATTTTTTAAGAACTGCATTGCTGTAGGTAGTGCAAGTTTAGTAATAGTAAATGTTTCTTTAAACGGAGATTTGCTAAATATTGCCACTTCCCAAAGGCCCTTAGAATCTATGGCTTGATTGCTCGAATTCAATTGACCTTTAAATATCACTTCATCTTTATAAGAGAAAGTAAACTGGTTGTTATCCGTGAATTTTAACTCTAATTTTTTATCTAGATAGTAATTTGGAATTTTTAACGTTTTGATTAAGAAGGCTTGATTTTTCTTCTGGAAAACCACCATATCCTTTTTATAAAGAACTTCAGCTTTGTCATTTTTAATCAGACGATTAAATAAAGTATCACTATTATCTTTAATTTGGATATCAAGGTGCAAATTTTGAATGGATTGTCCCAAAATCATGCGTGAGTTTAAGATTTCAATCTCAG
Organism: Acinetobacter sp. YH12226; assembly: GCF_013417805.1. Classification (GTDB taxonomy): domain Bacteria; phylum Pseudomonadota; class Gammaproteobacteria; order Pseudomonadales; family Moraxellaceae; genus Acinetobacter. The sequence continues at coordinate 40,638 of NZ_VPDG01000011.1, forward strand.
CATCTGCGGGAGATTTTCCGCCCATTCCCCCTGGAATAGCATCACTCAACCCACCCAATAGGGCAGCAGCTCCAGCGCCTTTATTATCCTCTACTAGAACCATTGCATCAGCAGAATAAATTGAGGGAGTAACACGTAAATAAAGTAATGCGAAGGTTAAGCTCAATACGATACAAAGCGCGATCACTTTCCATTGTGCAATTAACGAAAAAAATAATTCTTTTAAGTCAATGGTATCGTCATTAGTACTTGAATTTTGATTCATGGATAAACTACTAGATAAAATTAAATATGTGATTGCCAATCCGAAACATAAGATTCGATGTTATTACATGTTTCTTCAAAAAATGCTTGATCAAGCTTATAAGGATCGGGAACATTATGACCTTGCCAATGTCCTAAACGAAATACTTTACCTTTAGCAAATGGCCAAGTCTTTTCTATATGTTTTTGTTGATTTGAACTCATCACTAAAATTAAATCTGCAGTTTTGATTAAGTGGGCATCAATTTGTTTTGCGACATGTGAGCTCATATCAATTGATTTTCTTGCCATACTTGCAATGGCCTTATCATCAGCACTATGGCCTACCATGGCAGAAAGACCAGCAGACTCAATATGTAAGTTAGGATGACTTTTCTTGAGAAAAAACTCACCCATTGGACTACGACAAATATTTCCCACACAGACGACTAAAATATTCCGAATTTGCATATTTTATTTACCCAGTTGGTCAAAGCTATAGAGTGCACTAGAGAACGGAATAATCTGGTTAACAATACGTTGCCAGCGCGTTAATCCAGTCGCATCAATATAAACGATGTCATTTTTTTTCATTTCGAATTGATTGGCTAAGCCCAAATTACCAAAACTGCTTAAATTCAAGTGATACACAGTGGACTGCTTGGTGGCTAAATCGGTGCGCATTACATAAATTTTAGCCGCACTTGCGGAGTAAGGATTAATTCCTTCACTTTCACCCAAAACATCACTTAGGGTCATACCTTGTTCACGTAAAGCCAGCGCTTGGCTTTTACTCGACTCACCCATAACATAAAGCTTTTGATTCTGTTTAGTATTCACAAAAATAGTATCATTCGGCTGAATCAGTAAATGATGTAAAGATAGGCCTTGTTTCTCTAGTTGTAGTACATTGAGGTCAAAAGTTTGACCCTCCCGGATCAATTGAATGTTGGTATTGTCACCTGTTTCAGTATTAATACCACCTGCCTGTCCGAGTGCTGTATAGATGCTAATGGGCTGATCATTTAGCGTATATTGGCCACTACGCATGACTTGTCCATTGACAAAATAGCGACGACCTTCATAAGACAATACTCGAACTACTACATCCGGATGTTTCAAATAGCGTGCAAATTGACTGCGTAAAAAACGATTGGTTTCAGCCAGTGTTTTCCCGGCTACCCGTACCTGTCCCACTAAAGGTAATTGTATGTTGCCACTAGAGTCTATGGGATAACCTGCAGCTTTTACATTGGAAATATCCTGAATAGGGGGGGTGATTTCTGGGTAGGCCCAAAGTTGAATTGAGAGAACATCACCTGAACTCAATTTATAGACTTGTTGATGCTTGTTAAATAAGTGAAAAATAGTATTGGAATTCTGAGAGTTATTGAGTTCGATACGAGGAATATTGTCTTGCGTAATTTGTATGACTGAAAGCTCTGCGCCTTGATCGGTTCTGTAATTACCTTGAGGAGGCAAATCATAGGTTTGCAAACCGGAAGTAAGCGTACAACCAGAAAATAATATTGAAATAGTGAATAAAATGGATGTGCGTTGATACTTCACATTCAAGCCCTTAATTTTAATACATCGTTATTAAGAAAGGATTGTAGTGCAAAATCTAATTATTGAATATCTTCAAAACATTTTTAATTTACATTTTTAATTTAGTTATCTGATTTTTATATTTATTTTTTTATTTTTTTGATGATTGGTTAAAATTTAATACTATATTAATATCTTTTTTTTAATTTATGTCTACAATAGCTGCAAAATTTTATACTCCTGTTGGTAAAATTCTTAAAAAGAAATTTAAGGTCATATAAATGAAAATTCTTGTCACTGGTGGCGCCGGTTTTATTGGTTCAGCAGTCATCCGTCATATTATTCAAAACACTAATAATCAAGTTTTTAATATTGATAAATTGACTTATGCAGGAAATTTAGAATCGTTAAAAGAAATTGATCAACACTCGAACTATGAGTTCAAACAAATTGATATTTGCGATACAGAACAAATTACAGCTGCAATAGATGCATTTCAGCCTCATGCAATTATGCACTTGGCTGCAGAGTCACATGTAGACCGCTCAATTGATGGCCCGGCAGCATTTATTCAAACCAATATTGTGGGAACTTATACTTTACTCGAAGCTGCTCGAAAGTATTGGATGAGTCTTGATGTTGAGGCACAACAGAACTTTCGCTTTCATCATATTTCTACAGATGAAGTATATGGTGACTTAGAAGGCACGACAGATTTGTTTACAGAAACAACTTCATACGCTCCAAGCTCTCCATATTCTGCCTCTAAAGCCAGTTCGGATCATTTGGTACGTGCTTGGCATAGGACCTATGGTCTACCTGTTATAGTAACCAATTGCTCAAATAATTATGGGCCTTACCATTTTCCAGAAAAATTAATTCCATTGGTGATTCTAAATGCACTGGATGCTAAACCTTTACCAGTATATGGGAATGGTCAGCAAATTCGGGATTGGTTATTTGTAGAAGATCATGCACGTGCTTTATATAAAGTGGTGACCGAAGGTGTAGTGGGTGAAACCTATAATATTGGTGGTCATAATGAAAAGCAGAATATAGAAGTGGTCAAAACCATTTGTAAGATTTTGGATGAGTTAAAGCCACAAGCCAATGGTCAAACTTATGAATCACTGATTACATTTGTAAAAGACCGCCCTGGTCATGACTTACGCTATGCGATTGATGCTACAAAAATTCAAAATGAATTAGGCTGGACACCAAAGGAAACATTTGAAACTGGAATCCGTAAAACAGTAGAGTGGTATTTGAATAATCAGGAGTGGGTTGCTCATATTCAAAGTGGGGAATACCAATCTTGGTTAGAAAAACAATACAAGGCTAAGTAATGAAAATCTTATTGCTTGGAAAAAATGGACAAGTTGGTTGGGAGCTTCAGCGCTCCCTTACGCCATTGGGTGAGGTGATTTCACTTGATCGAAATGGTTTAAATCAATGGTGTGGTGATTTAAGTAAGCCCGATCAAATTTATCAAACTATTATAGATATAGCCCCAAATGTTGTTGTGAATGCAAGTGCTTATACTGCTGTAGATTTGGCTGAAACAGAACAAGATATGGCTAATCTCATTAATTATGTGGCAGTAAGGAAGATAGCTGAGGCTTGTGCTCAAATTAAGGCACTTTTAGTGCATTATTCGACAGATTATGTTTTTGATGGTGAAGGTACATCAATATTAAATGAAACAGATGCACTGAAACCTTTGAATGTATATGGTCAAACTAAGGCATTAGGGGAGCAGGCTATTCAAAATGCTCAGTGCAATTACTTGATATTTCGAACATCATGGGTTTTTGCACAAAAAGGTAAAAACTTTTTAAAAACAATGCTTACTTTATCTCAGCAGCGTGAAGAATTATCTATTATTGATGATCAAATTGGCGCTCCAACGTCAGCTGAGCTAATTGCCGATGTAAGTGCTCATGCGATTGTGCAGACATTGCGAGATCAAACTAAAATTGGTATTTACCATTTGGTTGCTAGTGGGGAAACATCGTGGTTTGAGTATGCACACTATATATTTGAACAAGCAAAAAACTTAGGTGTGAATTTAGCCATTCAACAAGTTAATCCGATTCCAACAGCAGCATATCCGACACCAGCTAAACGTCCACATAATTCACGATTAAATAATCAAAAAATTCAACATGCTTTTCAAATCTATTTGCCAGATTGGAAAGTACATGTACAAAGAACAGTAGTTGAGGTATTTCATAAATGAGCATAAAGCGTAAAGGTATTATATTGGCAGGTGGTTCAGGCACACGCTTACATCCTATCACTAAAGGTGTATCTAAGCAGCTTTTACCAATTTATGATAAACCCATGATTTATTATCCATTATCAGTATTGATGTTGGCAGGTATTCGTGAGATTTTAATTATTTCGACGCCTGAAGACTTACCAAACTTTGAAAAGTTACTTGGTGATGGTTCGCAGTTTGGTATTAAGTTAAGTTATAAAGAGCAGCCTTCACCAGATGGATTAGCTCAGGCTTTTATTATTGGTGAAGAATTTATAGGTAATGATCATGTGTGCTTAATATTGGGTGACAATATTTATTATGGTCAAAATTTTAGTAAGCAATTAAAAATAGCAAATGCTGTTGATGTTGGTGCCACAGTTTTTGGTTATCATGTGACTGATCCAGAGCGTTTTGGTGTGGTGGAGTTTGATCCAACAGGCAAAGTGCTGAGCATTGAAGAAAAGCCAACCAAACCAAAATCACCTTATGCAGTCACTGGATTGTATTTCTATGATAATCGGGTTATTGAGTTTGCTAAACAGGTAAAACCATCCGCACGTGGTGAGTTAGAAATTACCGATATTAACAATGCTTATTTGAAAGATGGTTCACTCAATGTTGAATTACTTGGGCGTGGTTTTGCATGGCTAGATACGGGAACCCATGAATCTCTTCTAGAAGCAGGTCAGTTTGTGTATACCATTGAAAAACGTCAATCGCTAAAAGTGGCCTGTTTAGAAGAAATTGGTTTTCAGCAAGGTTGGATTTCAAAAGAAAAACTTAAGGAAAGTGCGGAAGCACTTAGAAAAACAGATTATGGTCAATACTTATTGAAATTATTGGATGAAGTAAAATGAGAGTTGAAAAAACAAAACTCGACGGTTTATTAGTACTTCATCCACAAGTATTTGGGGATGATCGTGGCTGGTTTATGGAAAGCTTTAATCAACAGCGTTTTGAAGCTGTATTAAAAGCGTTAAATTTACCTATTCCAACATTTGTGCAGGACAATCATTCCTGTTCGCAAAAAGGGGTGTTGAGAGGTTTGCATTTTCAGCGCGAACCATATGCTCAAGGTAAATTAGTTCGTGTTGTTCAAGGTAAAGTTTGGGATGTGGCCGTTGATATTCGCCCAAACTCTAAAACTTATGGAGAATGGGTTGGTCTTGAATTGAGTGCAGAAAATAAAACTATGTTCTGGATCCCTGAAGGGTTTGCGCATGGTTTTATAGCACTTGAAGACAATACTCAATTTTTGTATAAAACTACCCATTATTATAATAAAGAAAGTGAAGGAGCAATTATTTGGAATGACCCGATGCTTGCAATTGAGTGGCCTTTAAATCGGGTAGGTGAAGTAGTGGTGAGTGAGAAAGACTTAAAAGCAACAAAATTTTCAAATATTAGTGCTTGCAACTTAAAATGAAGATAGCAAAAAATAGTTTTTTTAATATAGCAGGTTATATTATACCAGGCATACTTTCAATTCCTATCTTAGGATATATGGCTCGTGAACTTGGGATTGAAGAGTTTGGGCTATTTACTATTATTCTAGCTTTAGTGGGTTATGCGAGTATTTTTGATGTTGGTATTACTCGCTCAGTCATTAGAGAGATAGCGATCTTTAAAAATAATGAAGAAGAAGTCTTAAAAATTATTTCAACATCAGCATTGTTAGTATTAATTCTTGGAGTTGTAGCTGGTGTGTTAATTATAGTATTTAGTAGCATTATATCAGAGCTACTGAAAGTAAGCTCTTATGCGGTTGAAAATTTCCAGTACTCTTTAATGCTATTATCTTTATCAATTCCTTTATTTTTATTAACTCAAATTTGGTGTTCTTTGTTAGAGGGAAGAGAAGAGTTCTTAAAACTTAATATTTTTAAAACTATTTCTAGCACCCTAGTGGTTCTATTACCAGCTATAGGTTTGATGCTGGACTCAAGTTTATTATCTGCTGTTATAGGGTTATTAATATCAAGAGTAATATCTATAATTTTAGTATTATGGTTTTGTAAAGAATACATAGTTAAACTAAAATTTCATAAAGAGACTTTTAAAAGATTAATAAATTTCGGTGGTTGGATTGCGGTAAGTAATATTATTAGTCCAATTATGTCTTATTTTGATCGGTTTATATTGGCTAATAAAGTAGGTAGTAATGTAGTAGGTTTTTATACAGGACCTTCAGAAGCTATTTCAAGAATTGGAATTTTCCCGAGTGCAATTGCGCGAACTATTTTTCCTATGTTGTCTGATAAAGAGGCAGACAATAAGCAAATCAAAAAAATATCATATCTATTAGTTTTTTTATCTATAGTGCCGTTTGGTATTATTGCAGCATATTTTGCTGAAAATATTTTGGATCTTTGGCTAGGCAGTCAGTTTGCATTAAAATCAACTCTGATTTTTCAAGTTTTAGTTTTAGGATTAATTTTTAATTCAATTGCTCAAGTACCTTTTACTAGTATTCAAGCGCAAGGTGGTTCTAAGGTTACAGCGATACTTCATTTATTTGAGGTAATACCATATGTACTTTTATTATTATATTTAATTCAATATTATGGTTTGCTGGGTGCTGCTTGGGCATGGACAATTCGCATGTTTGTAGATATGGGATTGTTAATTTTTCTTGATCAAAAAAATATCTTAAAAGAAGGTTGAGTAAGTTAATATGGAATATATCTACTTAGTTTTTTTCAATAACTTCCTTTTTCTTATTTTTCTTATTTTTATATTTTTTTATGGGTGTAATCTTAGCTCTAAATTTATACTTAATATTGTTTTCAATAGACCTCTTGCGAAAGTATCGTTTTACCTAATTTTTGAATTGCCTAAAACCTTATAAAATGTAGCTTTGGGCTGTTTAAATTTTGACTAACGCAAGAAGTCTAATAATTTTATGGAGAAGTAGTGTTGTTAAAAGTTGATATTATTATGGCAACTTATAATGGTGAGAAGTATATTGAAAACCAGATACTGTCGTTAATGCAACAAACCTATAAGAGCTGGATTTTATATATTCATGATGACGGCTCATCTGATCATACATTAGAGATCGTGGAAAAATATATGGCTATTGATAGCCGTATAGTATTAATTGAAGATCACGTTAAAGGTCTTAAAGCAGGAAAAAATTTTTTACATACTTTAAAAAATTCATCAGCGGATTACGCAATCTTTTGTGACCAAGATGATATTTGGTTAGAGAGTAAACTGGAAAAATTAGTTAAATCTATAGTCGAAATTGACTCTGTTGAAAAGCCGGTATTAGTTTATTGTGATGGTTATTCTTGGAGTGAAAATGGGAGTATAAATCAAGAGAGTATTTCTACTGCACATGCAAAAGACTTAGAGGATTTTATTTTTTTTAATGGTGGATATCAGGGTTGTTCTATTATGATGAATAAAAAATTGGTAGAAATGACTAATTCATATAATGGATATGTATATCATCATGATGATCTTGTGTCTTTAATGGCACACACTTTCGGGCGAGTTAAATTTATACCAGAACAATTAATGCTATATCGTCAACACTCACAAGCTGTTACTGGAAATAAAAACTTTAAAAAAAATAAATTTGGAAGACTTTTTGGTAATGTAGGTTTTGTAATATCTAGAGAGCACTATAAAGCTAAGTTTGATTTTTATAATTATTATAAAGAATTTATGAGTGAGCATAATAGTAAAGTATTTCAAATGTATTTTTCTTATTCTATTAAAAAATATAGAATAAGGAGATTTATTTATATTCTATTTAGTCCATTAACATTTGGAGGTGATAAAGTGAAATTATTAGCAAAAACTATGCTACAAAGGTTGTTTGATAAATGATTAGTATAGTAACAGCTACTTACAATAGAGCTCATTTATTGCCAAGGTTGTATGAGAGTTTACAAAGTCAAGAAAATAAAGATTTTGAATGGGTGGTTGTTAATGATGGGAGTGTTGATAATACTGAAAATCTTATAATGGAATTTATGGGTGAAAATTTAATAAATATCAATTATATTAAAAAAAATAATGGTGGAAAGCATACTGCATTAAATATCGGAATTGAAGCAGCAAGATATGATTATATTTTTTTTGTAGATAGTGATGATGTTTTACCTGTTAATAGCATTTCTGTTATTTGTGATAAAATTGACTTGATTAAAAATCATAAGAATTATAATCGTATTTCAGGTGTTTGTGGTTCAAAGGCTCATTTAAATGGTCAGTTGACTGGCACAACTCTAAATAAGGATTTGATATGTAATTATCTTGAATTTCGTTACCTTTATAATATTACTGGTGATAAGGCAGAAGTTTTTAAGAAAAAAGTATTAAAAGAATTTAAATTTCCTGAATTTGAAGGGGAAAAATTTTGTCCAGAAGCTTTGGTCTGGAATAGGATTGCAAAAAAATATAATATGTATTTTTTTGATGATGTGGTCTATTTGTGTGAATATCAGTCGGGGGGATTGACTGATAAAATATTCAAAATTAGAAAAGAATCCCCTAATTCAACACTGTTATATTATATGGAACTTTATGAGACAAAAAATATAAGTCGTATGGTTAGGATGAAGGCTTTAATCAATTTTTGGCGTTTTTATGAGGCATCTGATAAAGAGAAGTATTTGGGTAATTTTCCAAAAAGTATACTAAATTTTATGTTGGAAATTTCTTTTAAGGTTTATTTTAGTATGTTTAAACTAGTTTCTTATTTTAAAAAAAGCGTGTGATATTTAAATGAGAAAATTATCAATTTACAATTTAAAAAACTATTTTTTTGCTGTTATTTTTTTACTACCTTTTGTTTTTTTATATTTAATAATTTTCTATATGAGTATGGATGTTGCACTCGATAGAGATAATTATCTTCATATTATGAGCTTTCCTTTTGAGGGAAGAGAAGAGCCACTAATACATATTTACTCCTATATTATAGGTTTTTTTATTTCTAATCCTGTTTATAAATTATTATTTTTACAATTTATATCTATATTAACACTCTTTGTTGTTTTTTTTAAGAAAAATAATCCAGTTAATTTAAGTGGTTTAGTGAAGGTTTTTCTTTGTTTGGTTATATTTTTTGGAATTTTCTCAAATATGTTTGGTGTCCAATTAAGAATTGGATATGCAACTTTAATATTTCTATTTATTGTTTTTTTCTTAAACATTAGACCTAATGTTTATTCAGTTCCTATATTTTTGCTTCCTTGTTTAATGCATAGTGGATTAATTTTTGCGATATTAATTTATTATATTTTTGAATACTTTAAAATTAAATCCTTTAAAAGGTTTGTTATTTTTTTATTGGGTTCTATAATTGCTTCTACATTAATGATTGGGTTTTTACCTATTATTTTTGAAAAAATAGGGGTGAGTTCTTATTATAATAGCTATCTTGAGGGTGGGGATGATTTTGGAAGAAAATATCCTTTTACTGTCCTTTTTTATATGTTTTTTTTGGTTTTTATTCTATATCTCTTTAGAAGAAAAGATATAAAAGATATTCAATTTTGGTATGGTATGTCTGGTATTCTTTTGGTTTATATGGGTTTTGTTTTAAAATTTTATATATCATTTAAAATGTTAGTTCCAATTTCAGCATTTATGTATATATATATTATCTCGAAACTTAATTTTAATAGTTTGAATTCGTATATATTTATAATTGTTAGTTTTCTTCTTGTTCCTTTTAGTTTTTTGATTTTAATGTTACAGGTTGGATTGCTTAAATGAAAATTTTATACCTTATTACAGGTTTAGGTTTAGGTGGTGCTGAAAAAGTTGTTTGCGACTTAGCAGATCAAATGTCTACTTTAGGTCACCAAGTCAAAATTGCCTATTTAACAGGTAAAGTACTAGTACACCCTAAAAATATTAATGTGGATATAATACCTTTAGATTTGAATAATTTCTATGGGTTATATTTAGCATCGAAGAAATATAAAAAACTAATTCAAGATTTTCAGCCAGATGTTGTACATGCACATATGGTACATGCTAATATTTTTACGCGTATAAATCGTATTGGCTGTGCGATACCAAAGTTAATTTGTACGGCTCATAATTCTAATGAGGGTGGAAGACTCAGAATGATTGCCTATCGATTAACAAATTTTTTATCTGATTTTAATAGTAATGTTAGTCAAGAAGCGACAGAGTCTTTAATTAGTAAAGGTGCATTTAATAAAAATAATTTAACCACCGTGTATAATGGAATCGATTTAAGTAAATTTAAATCATTTAAAACAGCGAAAAAAAATGATGAAATAATGGTTTTATCGGTAGGTCGGTTTAATGAACAAAAGGATTATCCTAATTTATTTAAAGCCATAAAAATCTTAAAAGATAATAGTCTTATTGAAAAAGTTAAGTTTTATATCGCTGGTGATGGTGAACTTCGCCCCTATTTGGAAAAAACTATCGAAGATTATGGGATTAAGAATAATGTTGTACTGCTAGGGAAAAGATCTGATATTCCTGAGCTTTTAAATCAAGCGGATTACTTTGTACTTTCGTCTCGGCATGAAGGACTACCAACTGTTGTAATAGAGGCTATGGCTTGTGAAAAGTTTGTTGTCGCTACAGACTGTGGTGGTAGTGCAGAAATTTTGGGGGAAACAGGAATATTAGTACCTATTGAAGATTCAGAAGCACTAGCAAAAGGGTTAGAACAGGCAATCAGCTTAACGGGAGATCAAATAAGAAATAATGGAAAATTGGCTAGAGAAAGAGTCGAAAAGTTATTTTCTTTAGAAGCAAGTATAAATAAATGGTTGGCTTTATATGAAGCTAAATAAAAAAATTGTCTTGATTGGCACAGTTGCATCTAGCTTCTATGGCTTTCGTGCAGATTTAATTCGTACACTCTTAAAAAAAGGCCATCAAGTCTATGCGTTTACCTCGGAATATACGGCAGAAGACCTAAAAAAAATAGAAAAGTTGGGTGCTACACCAATTACATATACATTAAACCGTGGTGGATTGAACCCACTTGCAGATATGATTGCAACTTATCAACTTTCAAAAAAAATTAAAGCAATTAATCCAGACCTTGTATTTTCTTATTTTTCCAAGCCTGTAATTTTTGGTACATTAGCAGCAAAAATAGCTAACGTGTCGCGTATTATTGGCATGCTTGAAGGCTTAGGTTACACTTTTACAGATCAGCCAGAAGGCCTAAGTAAAAAAACGCAACTTATAAAAAAAATACAGGTTTTTTTATATAAAATTGCATTGCCTCAACTTGATCAACTTATTTTTTTAAATCCTGATGATCCTAAAGATTTACTTGAACAACATGCAATACAAGTCAAAAAAGTAGAAGTTTTGGGTGGGATTGGCTTAAATTTAAAAGATTATCCATACCAACCGCTAAATAGCATTCACTTTCCTATAAAGTTTCTATTTATTGGTCGCCTACTTAAAGAAAAAGGTATTTACGAGTTTGTGCAAGCGGCAAAATTAGTAAAAAAAATATATCCTGATACCCAATTTACAGTTCTTGGAGCAATAGACCATCACAATTTAGGTGCATTGCAACAAACAGAGCTTGATACTTTAATTTCTTCAAATATTATTCAATACCCTGGTCATGTGAATACTATTAAAGACTGGATCGCTGACAATCATGTATTTGTATTGCCGTCCTATCGTGAAGGTGTGCCAAGAAGTACACAAGAAGCAATGGCAATAGGACGTGCTGTTATTACAACTGATGTACCAGGTTGTAGAGAAACAGTTATTGATGGTGTAAATGGCTTTTTAGTGCCAAAATGGGATCCTGAAGCTCTGGTGGAAAAAATGATTTATTTCATTGAACATCCAGAACAAATTCGCGTAATGGGTGCTGAAAGTTATAAAATTGCCGTTGAAAAATTTGATGCAGAAAAAGTAAATCAACGTTTAGTGGATATTCTAGGTTTGTAAATGCTAAAACGCTTCTTCGATATTATCATCGCCTCCATTGCCCTGATCCTGCTTTCACCGCTTTATGCCTTTGTGGCTTACAAAGTGAAAAAAAATCTGGGCTCTCCGGTCTTGTTTCGCCAGGTGCGTCCCGGTTTGCATGGCAAGCCCTTTGAAATGATCAAGTTCCGGACCATGAAAGATGCTGTGGACGAGCAGGGTAACCTATTGCCGGACAGTGAACGTTTAACGCCTTTTGGCCAAATGCTGCGTTCTACCAGTCTGGATGAAATGCCAGAACTCTGGAACGTGATCAAAGGCGATATGAGTATTGTCGGTCCACGCCCCCTGCTGATGGAATACCTGCCACTTTACAGCCCCGAACAGGCCAAACGCCATAATGTCCGTCCGGGCATGACCGGTCACGCGCAGGTCAATGGCCGCAATGCCATTGGCTGGGAAGAAAAATTTAAGCTGGATACCTGGTATGTGGAAAATCAGTCGATATGGCTCGACTTTAAAATCATGTTCAAAACGGTACATAAAGTTTTAGCAAAAGATGATATCAGTGCCGAGGGTGAAGCGACCATGACACGCTTTACTGGCTCACAAAACAAGGATGAAACATGATGACAGCTTTATATATTGGTATTTATGGTGCAAGTGGTTTTGGTAAAGAAGTTATGCCATTGGTTCGCCAGCAATTTCCAGCTTTAGCCAAAAATAACTTTGTTTTTATTGATGATGGGCAGGCTGGTAATCATTTAAATGGTTATGCCATTTCTAGTTATGAGGATTTTCTTGCTAAACCAAATACACATAAGGCTGTAACAATTGCTATCGCGAATAGTCAAGTTCGTGAAAAACTGGTTCAGCGTTTAACTGAAGATCAAATTCAGCATTTAGATGTTCATGCAGGCAATACAGTTATTCTAGATGAAGTATATATTGGTGAAGGTAGCTTGCTTTGTCCTTTCACCTGTCTGACGTCAAATATTAAAATTGGAAAATTCTTTCATGCCAATATTTATAGCTATGTCGCTCATGACTGTGTCATCGGTGATTATGTCACCTTTGCTCCCGGGGTGAAATGTAATGGCAATATCCATATTGAAGACCATGCCTATATTGGAACAGGTGCCGTGATCAAACAGGGCACACCGGACAAGCCTTTGGTGATTGGCAAGGGCGCAGTAGTCGGCATGGGGGCAGTCGTCACCAAAAGCGTGCCACCGGGCGTAACAGTAGTCGGTAATCCGGCACGAATTCTAGAGAAAAAATAAGTTTTTAAATTTTAAAAATTCAGGAAACATCATGTTAAACACTGCATTTGAATCATGGCCAAGTTTTACTCAGGAAGAAGCGGATGCGGTTTCTCAGGTATTATTGTCGAATAAAGTCAACTACTGGACCGGACAGGAATGCCGTGAGTTTGAAAAAGAATTTGCCCGTTTTGCAGAAGCACAATATGCAGTCGCATTGGCCAATGGGACGGTCGCGTTGGATGTTGCACTTAAGGCATTAGGCATTGGCGCAGGCGATGACGTAATTGTCACTTCCCGTACTTTTTTAGCTTCTGCCAGCTCCATTGTCACGTCAGGAGCAAACCCGGTCTTTGCCGATGTTGAACTGGACTCCCAAAATATCTCCCGTCGGACCATTGAAGCGGTGATCACACCCAATACCAAAGCCATCATTTGTGTGCATCTGGCAGGTTGGATGTGTGATATGGACCCGATCATACAGTTGGCTTCCGATAAAGGTCTGTATGTAATCGAAGACTGTGCACAGGCGCATGGAGCAAAATATAAAGGTAAATCTGCCGGTTCAATTGGTCATATTGGTGCCTGGTCCTTCTGTCAGGACAAGATTATGACTACGGGCGGTGAAGGTGGCATGGTCACCACCAATGATGAAAATTTATGGAAAAAAATGTGGTCTTATAAAGACCATGGCAAGAACTTTGATAGTATATATAATAAACAGCATCCGCCGGGTTTCCGTTGGTTGCATGATTCCTTTGGTACCAACTGGCGCATGATGGAAATGCAGGCAGTGATTGGGCTTATTCAGCTCAAAATGATGCCGGAATGGACGGAAAAACGTACTAAAAATGCTGAAAGAATTTTGAGTTGTTTTGATAATAGTCCATATTTTACTGTACATCGCCCATCCGATGATTATGTACATGCTGCTTATAAATGTTATGTGCAAGTCAATATCGATGCCTTGCCTGAAGGCTGGTCACGTGACCGAATTATGACAGAGATTAATGCTTTGGGCGTGCCTTGTTTTAGCGGATCTTGCTCAGAGGTCTATTTGGAGCATGCGTTCGATCATACAGAATGGCGTCCAGTAGAGCGTTTAAAAAATGCACAGAAATTAGGCGAAACCAGTTTAATGTTTTTGGTGCATCCGACATTAACAGAAAATAATATTCAGACAACCGAATATGGCATTCAACAAGTGATTGGTCGTATATAATCTATCAATGATTCAGTCACGTAGAATGCACCGATAGGTGCATTTGGTAAATTTATCCAGGTTTCAATTTAGTCATTCTAATATTTAAATTGAGTTGAAACTTATAAGTCATATTGAGAAGACACATCACGTGAAATCTATCATCTTGCCATTAGTTGAATCTCCACGTTCAGCAAAACTCGCGTTTTTAGTCATTTTAGACTTTTGTATTTTCCCTGTTCTAATCTGGCTTTGTTATGCCATCCGACAGTTTGATCTCGGTGCAGAAGTTGTACCTAATATTCCCTTTGGTTCGGTCTGGGTGAGTGCTATTGCAGTCTTTGCGCTGTTTATTTCTGGTGTATACCGTTTTATTGTTCGTACCTTCAATGAATTTTTTATTGCCAAATTAGGTTTGGCAACCCTATTCAGCGTGATTGGTCTGTACTTGTTGGCTTATAGCACGCATGCGTTTATTCCGACCTCAATCCCTTTAATGTTTGGCTTTATGATGTTCGCCTGGGTCTGGTTCAGCCGGAGTATTATTCGTTTTGTCGTTCAATCTTATTTGAAGTCAGGTGTCCCGAAAAAACGTATCGCGATTTATGGAGCAGGTCATGCAGGCCAACAGGTAGCAGCGACTTTAAACCGTTCTAATGAACATCTACCGATTATATTTATTGATGATGATCCGTCTTTAAGTGGTCAAAATATTGGTGGTATCCAAGTTTTTTTACCCCATACTGCTTTGAAATGTTTTACAAAACTCAAAATTGATGAAATTTTAATTGCACTCCCGTCAGTGGGAAGAATCCGTAAAAGTGAGATTGTTAAGTTTTTAGAACCAGCCCACCTTAAAATTACCGAAATTCCAGGTTTAACTAAACTGGTCAATGGTGAAATTCGAATTTCTGATATTCAGGAAGTGGATATTATTAATTTACTGGGGCGTGATCCTGTACCGCCAGTTCCAGCGCTTTTGGCTAAAAATATTAACAATAAAGTAGTTATGGTCACAGGTGCGGGTGGCTCGATTGGTTCAGAGCTATGTCGCCAAATTATTAAAAATCAGCCTCTCAAAATTATTATTTATGAGCTAACAGAATTTGCTTTATATCGTATTGATAAAGAATTACGTCTTACGGCAAGCTGTGAAATTATTCCAATTTTAGGTTCAGTTCTCGACGAACGTAAGTTAGAACGGGTAATTGAACAATATGGTGTGCAAACTGTTTATCATGCTGCCGCATATAAGCATGTACCACTGGTAGAATGTAATCCGCTGGCTGGTTTGAAAAACAATGCCGTTGGAACCGCCTTTAGTGTGAATGCAGCAGTAAAAAAAGGCGTCGAAACCTTTGTGTTAATTTCAACCGATAAGGCCGTACGTCCCACCAATGTGATGGGAGCGACTAAGCGTATGGCAGAGCTGTATTGTCAGGCCATGGCAGAAGCCCAGAACCAGACCCAGATCAGTATTGTGCGCTTTGGCAATGTACTCGGTTCTTCGGGCTCGGTCGTGCCGCTGTTTAAACAGCAAATTGCCAAGGGTGGGCCAATTACCGTGACTGATCCAGAAGTGACCCGTTTCTTTATGACCATTCCGGAAGCTTCGCAGCTGGTGATTCAGGCTGGTGCTTTGGGTACTGGTGGAGATGTATTTTTGCTAGACATGGGCGAGCCGGTACGGATTCAGGATCTGGCACGACAAATGATTTCCCTCAGTGGACTCAAAGTCCGAGACGAGAAAAATCCAAATGGTGATATTGAAATTCAATATACCGGATTACGTCCAGGCGAAAAACTCTATGAAGAACTGCTGATTGACGAAGAAAATACAGAAATTACTTCACATACGCGTATTCTGCGATCTGTCGAAAAACATTATCCATTGACAGAAATTCTGGCAGTATTTAACCGCATACATGAACTTAGCGCGACTCAGGCCGATATTGAATGGGCACTGGCACAACTGGAACATTATGTCGACGGTTATGTACGCGGTAAAGAAATTAAAGTGAACTAGGTTTTTATAGATATGATCAAAAAAGCAATTCTTCCTGTGGCGGGTCTCGGCACCCGTTTTTTACCTGCCAGTAAATCCATTCCGAAAGAGATGGTGACAGTCGTGGATCGCCCTGCGATTGAATATGTGGTTCGTGAAGCAGTCGCTGCCGGGATTGAACAGATTATTCTGGTGACCCACTCTTCCAAGGCCTCGATTGAAAACTATTTTGACCGTAACTTTGAGCTTGAAACCACCCTTGAGCAAAAAAACAAAACCGACTTGCTTAAAGAAATTACTGAAATTCTGCCTGCGGGCGTGAGTGTGATTAGTGTCCGTCAGCCGCAGCCTTTGGGTCTGGGTCATGCAGTTTTATGTGCCAAAGCAGTCATTGGCGATGATGATTTTGCGGTGTTGTTGCCGGATGTGCTGGTCAAGGATCAGGATCCTGAAAATGACCTGTCACGTATGATCCAGCGTTATGCACAATCTAAAGCCTCACAAATCATGGTGGAAGCGGTGCCTGAACATCTAGTGGACCAATATGGCATTGTGGATGTTGCAGCAGTGCCTGCCGAAGGGAACAGTATTGTGATGCAAGGGATCGTCGAGAAACCCGCAGTGGGGACGGCACCTTCAAATCTGTCTGTAGTCGGACGTTATATTCTGCCAGCAAAAATCATGCAGCTTTTAGAACAGACCCCACGCGGGGCAGGCAATGAAATCCAGCTGACCGATGCAATTGCCATGCTGCAACAAACAGAAGCTGTAGAAGCCTATCGTATGAAAGGCCAGACCTTTGACTGTGGCAGTAAGTTAGGTTATCTAAAAGCTGTTTTACATTATGGCGTCGATCATCCTAAACTCGGTACCGAGTTTAAAGCATTGATTCAGGAACTTGCTTTATAGGAAAGGAATAATATGAAAGTCGCAGTATTGGGAAAAACCCTATTTTCCGGGGTCATGTCGGCCCTTTTATCTGAATGTGGTCATCAGGTGGTCTGGTGTAATAGCTTTGGTGCAGATGATTCGGCTCGGCCCTATTTTCAGGATGAATCCCTCCAGCTATTACTGCAAAAACAGGAAAAGTCTGGCTTTTTAAACTGTTGCGATTTTCAGCATCTGGATTTTAATCAGGATGTTTTTTTCTTTAGTTTTAATGCGACTGAAGAGCAACAGGCGTTTCAGATGGTGGATACCATCCGGCATGCCTGTTTTGCCCATCCCAAACTGATGATTAATGCCTCGACCTTTGGCTTGCATGGCACGCAACGCTTTCAGCAGTTGCTGCCGAATGATGACTGGATTTATCTGCCAGATATTATTCAGGAAGGGAATGCACTGCGTAGCTTTACTCAGGCCACCCAGCTGATTGTGGGCTGTGATCATGCAGATATCCAGCCTAAAATCAAAGAACTCTTACGTCCATTATTTCCACGCGCGCAGCAGTATCTATTTATGCCGGTTCTGGATGCCGAATTTACCAAGTTGAGTATTTCCGGCATGCTGGCCACCCGGATCAGTTATATGAATGATCTGGCCAGTGTGGCAGAAAAGCTTGGCATTGATATTGAACAGGTACGGCAAGGCATGGCTGCGGATAACCGGATTGGTTCTGCCTATCTGTTCCCCGGCGTTGGTTTTGGTGGAGAGAATTTCTCCCATGATATCCGGACGCTTACTCACGCCGTGGCAGATTCAGGGGTAAAAAACCAGTTGCTGGAACAGGTCTGGGACATTAACGAACAGCAAAAAGAATTATTGTTCCGTAAACTCTGGAACTATTTCCGTGGAGACTTAAAGGGTAAAGTTATTGCGATCTGGGGTGCAGCCTTTAAGGAAAATACCCCAAGTATCCAGCAGTCTCCGGTACATGCCATGCTGACCGCTTTGTGGGCACAAGGCGTGACGGTCAAGCTGCATGATCCTCAGGCAATCACAAATATTGAAAAGGTTTATGGGCCACGGGAAGACCTGATCCTGTGTAAAGACCAGTATCAGGCTGTGGAAGGGGCGCATGCCTTGTGTCTGATTACGGCATGGAAACAGTACGGCAGTCCGGATTATCCGTATCTAATCAAACTAATGCAGCATCCCCTGATTCTGGATGGGCGTAATCTGTATGATCCGACGTATGTCAAGACACGTGGTTTTAATTATATTGGGGTGGGACGTTAATGTTGAGCCATTTTAATCCAAATCTCGACACTGAAACTGTGTGTCAGAAACTCGCCTCGAACAAAGAACAGCTTCAGTCTGAGCATTTGCGGGAGCTGTTTGCTGCTGACCCGCAGCGTTTTAATCGATATTCTATCCAGTTTGAACAACTGCTGTTTGACTATAGCAAACACCGAATCAATAAGAATGTGATGCAGGGGCTGATCGAATGGGCCGATGCACAGAACCTCAGATCTTGGATTGGCTCCCTATTTTCCAATCAAAAAATCAACTATACCGAGCAGCGTGCTGCCATGCACTGGGCATTGCGCCTGCCGAAACAGGATCAACAGCATGTTGATCTGGCAGCTGATGTGCATGCCCAGCTGGAGCGTATGTATGCGCTGGTGGAACAAATTCATGCCGGACAGCGTCGCGGTGCCACCGGGGAAGTCATTCAGGATGTGGTCAATATCGGGGTGGGCGGATCAGACCTCGGTCCCTTGATGGTCACGCATGCTTTATCTGATTTTAAATACCAGTCTGCCCAGCCACTCAACGTACATTTTGTTTCGACTATGGATGGCAGTCAGTTGTCTGAGCTGTTGCATCAGCTGCGTCCGGAAACGACACTGTTTATTATTTCCTCCAAATCCTTCGGCACCATTGATACCCTGACCAATGCTCAGACGGTACGCTTGTGGCTGGAAAAGGCCTTAGGTCAACATCCTTATATTCTCAAGCATCATTTTATTGGAGTATCAACCAAGCCGGAAAAAATGACCGCATGGGGAATTGCACCGGAAAACCAGTTGCTGCTCTGGGACTGGGTCGGTGGGCGTTATTCACTCTGGTCCTGTATCGGACTGCCAATTGCCTTGAGTATCGGCATTGAAGGCTTCAAGCAGCTGCTGGCGGGTGCCTATGCAGTGGACCAGCATTTTCAGTACCAGCCTTTTGAGCGTAATATTCCGGTATTGATGGGATTGTTGGGAGCCTGGAATACCAATTTTCTGGATATCCAGACCCATGCAATTCTGCCTTATGATGGCCGGCTGAAATATTTTGCCTCCTATCTGCAACAGCTGGAAATGGAATCAAATGGTAAGTCGATCCAGCGTAATGGCGAAAAAGTCCAGTTCGATACCTGCCCGATCATCTGGGGAGAAGTCGGACCGAATGCCCAGCATGCCTTCTATCAGTTATTGCATCAGGGTACGCAGTCAGTCAGCTGTGATTTTATTGCGCCGGTAGAGCGGTATAATAGCCAGCAATATACCTATGTAGACAGTGCCGAAGCATTGGTAGAACAACATCATTTGGCCTTATCTAACTGTCTGGCGCAGTCGCGCTTACTGGCTTTTGGCAATGAAGCGCTGGATCAGGCTGAATTGGCGAGCTTGCCGGCCTATAAGCAGTATGAAGGCAATCAGCCAAGCAGTACCCTGTTATTGCAGGAGCTCAATCCATACAGTTTGGGCATGCTTATTGCACTCTATGAACATAAGGTATTTGTCCAATCTGTGCTGTGGAATATCAATCCGTTTGATCAGTGGGGCGTAGAAAAAGGCAAGGAAATTGCCAACCAGTTATTGCCTATCCTGAATGGTGAACAGACCGATCTGGATGGTCTAGATGGCTCAACCCAAGGTTTAATTAAAGTTCTATTAGGAAAGTAAAATGGCGAAAATTCTGGTCACAGGCGGAGCAGGCTATATTGGTTCACATACCTGTGTGGAATTGCTGAATGCTGGACATGAAGTGATCGTGCTGGATAATCTGTGCAATAGCTCAGCTGAGTCTTTAAACCGTGTCCAGCAGTTAAGTCAAAAAAGCCTGATCTTTGTTGAAGGCGATATCCGGGATAGCCAGCTACTCGATCAAGTCTTTCAACAAAATTCAATTGATGCGGTAATTCATTTTGCCGGGCTGAAAGCGGTGGGGGAAAGCCAGCAAATTCCATTGGCCTATTTTGACAACAATATTGCCGGTTCAATCAGTCTGGTTCAGGCGATGCAGCGCGCACAGGTGTTCAAACTGGTCTTTAGCTCTTCGGCTACGGTCTATGGTGAAGATAATCCTTCACCTTTAAATGAAGAGATGCCTACCGGAATGCCAACTAATAACTATGGTTATACCAAACTGATAGTTGAGCAGCTACTGGAAAAGCTGGCTGTAGCTGATGAACGCTGGTCGATTGCCTTGTTGCGTTATTTCAATCCGGTTGGTGCGCATAAAAGTGGTCAGATTGGAGAAGATCCACAAGGTATCCCAAATAATTTAATGCCTTATGTAACGCAGGTGGCTGTAGGCCGTCGTGAAAAACTGTCTATTTTTGGTCATGACTATAACACGGTGGATGGTACTGGCGTGCGTGATTATATTCATGTGGTCGATCTGGCCAACGCACATCTGTGTGCCTTGAATAACCGTCTGGTTTCCCAAGGCTGCCGTGCCTGGAATATCGGTACCGGTAATGGCATTTCAGTGCTGCAAGTGAAGAATACCTTTGAGCAGGTGAATGGGGTTGCTGTTCCATTTGAGTTTGTACCACGTCGTGAAGGCGATGTGGCGACCTGTTTTGCAAATAATAGCCGTGCAGTACAAGAGTTGGGCTGGACAGCACAATATGGTTTGGAGGATATGCTGGCAGATAGCTGGAACTGGCAGAAACAGAATCCGAATGGTTATCGTTAAAATGTTTATCATTAAATGAATAGAAATGGGAGCAATTTTGCTCCCATTTTTATTCTGCTGGATACCGCAATATTAACTTTGAATCAGCTGGGTCAGCTCATCGACATAGTCCTGCATCGGTCGTGGATGATGATCACGACGGCTTTCAATATTCAAACGCAATAATGGTTCAGTATTGGATGCACGCACATTAAAACGCCAGCTACCAAAATTCAGGCTGACGCCGTCGGTTTGATCAATTTCAGGTTTCTGATCGGCATAATGATCGAAAAGTTTTTGGATGGTCGCCTGGGTATCGGCTACTTTAAAATTAATTTCACCTGAACATGGGAACTTGGCGATCATTTCTTCCACAAGAGAAGATAAGGATTTTCCTGTTTCAGACAGTACAGCGATAGCAAGTAGCCATGGAATCATGCCGCTGTCACAGTAAGCAAAATCACGGAAATAATGATGAGCACTCATTTCCCCGCCATAAGCCGCATTATGTTCACGCATGACATCCTTAATGAAGGCATGACCTGATTTTGATTGGACGGTAATTCCCTGATATTGCTCCACGACATCCAGCGTATTCCAGACCAGACGCGGGTCATGGACAATTTTTTCACCAGACTGCTTCAGCAGAAATGCCTGCGCCAGAAGGCCAACAATATAATAACCTTCAATAAACTGCCCTTTTTCATCGAACAGGAAACAGCGATCAAAGTCACCATCCCAGGCAATGCCCATATCCGCACCATGCTGAATGACCGCATCACGGGTGCTATCACGGTTTTCAACCAGAATTGGATTCGGGATGCCATTCGGGAAGTTACCATCGGCCTCATTGTGAATTTTGACAAATTCAACCGGAATCTGGAGTTGTTGAAACTTCTGTTCCAGCGCATCCACCACATGACCTGCGGCACCATTGCCGGCATTCATCACCAGTTTCATCGGGCGGATTTTTGCCGCGTCAATATAAGTCATCAGGTGATCGATAAATTCAGGCAGGATATTATATTGTTCAGTATGACCTTTTTGGACAACCTCAACGAATTTCCCTGATTCTGCCAAGGCCTGAATTTCTTTTAAGCCTGTATCTGCACTGATCGGGCGGGCATTTTCACGCACCAGCTTCATGCCGTTATAGTCCATCGGATTATGGCTGGCCGTCACTTCAATACCACCCTG
The DNA here is from genome assembly GCF_013417805.1 of Acinetobacter sp. YH12226. Taxonomy (GTDB): domain Bacteria; phylum Pseudomonadota; class Gammaproteobacteria; order Pseudomonadales; family Moraxellaceae; genus Acinetobacter. The sequence goes on from NZ_VPDG01000011.1 coordinate 63,095, forward strand.
AACATCCAGATGGAAAGCTGCGAAATAAACTTCTTCAGTCCCGGTCATGCCCAAATCCAGCACATTGACTCCGGCATCATTCAAGCCGCGAATGGTCGCCTGTTTTAAGTCTTCACTGCTGAGTCGGATGTCACAGCCAATGACAACCGTTTTAGGTTGATAAATCTGTCCATAAGCACGGCCAATTTTATAGGCAATCTCTTCATTGAGTTCGCTACCCAGTTTGCCACGAATATCATAGGCTTTAAAGCAAGTCAGTTGTGTCATTTATAGGCTCTCCATTTAGAAGAAAAAGGCCGGTTCCCCAGCCTTGATTCAATTTTAATTATTCTACGGTGACCGATTTTGCCAGGTTACGTGGCTGATCTACATCCGTACCACGTAATACAGCCACATGATAAGACAATAACTGCACCGGGATGCTATACACAATCGGTGCCAGCACTGCATTGACTGCCGGAATATGTACCACATGCTGGCGTTCTTTGGCTTTAATGCCGCTGTTTTCATCAGCAAACACAAATAGCTCGCCACCACGCGCCTGAACTTCTTCCATATTGGATTTGAGCTTATCCAGCATGTCATCCTGTGGTGCCAGAATCACTACCGGCATGTCATTGTCAACCAGTGCCAATGGCCCGTGTTTTAGTTCGCCTGCAGCATAACCTTCCGCATGAATATAGGAGATTTCTTTCAGCTTGAGTGCACCTTCCAGAGCGATCGGGAAATGCGTACCACGACCCAGGAACAGGCAATGCTGCTTTTCAACAAACAGTTCAGAAAGGCGTAGAAGCTCATCATCATGACGTAATGTGTCCAGCATCACTTTAGGCATGTGCCAAAGATCTGTGGTGATCTCCGTCATTTGTTCTGTAGAAATAGTATTTTTCACAGAACCGATTTTCAGGACCAAGAGCATCAATGCAGCAAGCTGGGTGGTAAAGGCTTTAGTTGATGCTACCCCAATTTCAGGGCCTGCCAGTGTCAACAGACTATGCTGAGTTTCGCGTACCATTGATGAGGTGGCCACGTTGCAGATGGTCATCGTGGTAATGTCCAGGCCTTTGGCAGTTGCACGTTTCTGTGTATCACGTAAGGCAGCTAAAGTATCAGCAGTTTCACCAGATTGGGAAATACACACATATAGCGTGTGATTCACAATCACCGGCGTGCGATAACGGAATTCGCTAGCAATCTCGACTTGGCAAGGTAGATCAATCAGCTGTTCAAACCAGTATTTGGCAATCATGCCGGCATGATAGCTGGTACCACAGGCAATAATCTGGATTTGCTGGATTTTTGAAAAGTCTTGTTCCGCACTGGTAAGGAAGTCTTCGCGCAGGTCATTGCCATTTAAGGCTTGGGAAATGGTCTGTTTAATCGCTTCAGGCTGCTCATAAATTTCTTTGAGCATATAGTGCTTGTATTCACCTTTAGACGCATTGCTGACCGCAGCATCCAGTTCCTTGACCGGACGATCTACCAGCTGACCATCGACAAAGACTTCAATGGTGGTGCGGGTCAAACGGGCAATATCACCTTCTTCCAGGTAGATAAAACGGTTAGTAATTGGAAGTAAGGCTAATTGATCTGAACTAATGAAGTTTTCACCAATCCCGACACCAATCACCAGTGGAGAACCTTCACGCACGGTAATCAGTTCATCCGGGTGGTCAGTATGTACGATACCCAGTGCATAGGCACCTTTCAGTTGTGGAACGACTTGGCGTACAGCTTCTAACAGGCTCGAGGTAGATTTCAGCGCATCATTGATCAGATGGGCCACCACTTCAGTATCAGTCTGTGAGGTAAACACATAGCCCAAAGCTTCAAGATCATCTTTGAGTTCTTGATAGTTCTCAATGATTCCGTTATGGACCACTGCCACATTTTCAGAAATATGCGGATGGGCATTTTCTTCAGTCGGTTTGCCATGGGTTGCCCAGCGTGTATGTGCAATGCCAAGTGAGCCGCTGATCTGTGATTCATTTACGGCCTGTTCAAGGTTCGCGACCTTGCCGACACGACGTTCACGCAGGACCTGGCTATTGTTGATGAGTGCCAAACCTGCTGAATCATAACCCCGGTATTCCAGGCGTTTTAAGCCTTCAATCAAAATATTGGTAATGCTACGTTCTGCAATGCCACCGACGATACCACACATATTTATTCCCCCTTATTTCTTGATTTTTTGCGGACGTGGATAGTTTTCTTTGGCAAATTGCTTAGAACGTTCTACCGCCAAACTGTTGTCTTCCACATCACGAGTAATCGTTGAGCCTGCACCGACTGTGGCGCCATTGCCAATTTTTACAGGTGCCACCAATGAACTGTTCGAGCCAATGAAGGCCTGATCACCAATAATCGTTTTAAATTTGTTCGCACCATCATAGTTACAGGTAATAGTCCCTGCACCGATGTTCGAACCACTACCAACTTCTGCATCACCCAAGTAGGTAAAATGGTTGGCTTTAGAACCTAGACCAATCGTAGTATTTTTGACTTCAACAAAGTTGCCGATATGTACTTCAGCTGCGAGTTTTGCACCCGGACGGAGTCGTGCAAAAGGTCCAATCTGGGTATCTTCACCAACGATGGCGCTATCGAAAATGCTATATGGCTGAACCTTGGTGCCAGCTGCAATCTTGGTATTCTTGATGATACAGCCGGCGCCAATTTCGACATTGTCGCCCAGCTCGCAATCACCTTCGATAATCACGTTGATATCAACGCGAACATCCTGGCCGACAGTTAAATTACCACGCAAGTCAAAGCGGCTTGGATCAATCAGATGTACACCTTGTTGCATTAGCTGTTTGGCTTGAAATGACTGGAACTGACGTTCTAAAGCAGCCAGCTGCACACGGTCATTCACACCTTCAACTTCAAAAGCCATTTCAGGTTCTACCGATGCAACTTGCATACCATCTGCCAAAGCCATCGCCACAATATCGGTCAGGTAATATTCACCTTGCGCATTGTCATTGCTTAAATTTGGCAGCCATTGATGCAACTTGGCATTGCTGACGGCATAAATACCGGTATTGATTTCCTTGATCTGACGCTGCTCTTCGGAAGCATCTTTGTGTTCCACAATGGCCTGAATCTGACTCTGTTCACGGACAATACGACCATAGCCATTAGCGTCCGGCAGGGTAAGGGTCACCAGACCAATACCGGTTTCTGCAGTGGCATCGAGTAATTTTTGCAAGGTTACAGGATTAATGCAGGGTACATCACCGGAGAGGATTAGCGATACGCCGTCGTGAGGCAGGACAGGCAAGGTCATTTGCACCGCATGGCCGGTACCGAGCTGTTCAGCCTGTTCTACCCATTTAATCTCTTGTTGTGCAAATGCTGTCTGAACCTGGTCACCACCATGACCATAAATGGTAATAATATTATCTGCGTTTAATTTTTTTGCCGTTTCAATGACATGACCCAGTAAAGGACGTCCTGCAAGAGGTTGTAATACTTTCGGTAAGCTAGAGCGCATGCGCGTGCCTTTACCTGCAGCAAGAATAATAACAGTCGTTGACATGTTCTAATCCTAAATATGGCTTATGCCACGGTGAAGTAAAAATAAAGCAAAATACAAAGAGCCGCCCAAAGGCCGGCAATAATGTCATCCAGCATGATGCCGAAGCCACCATCCACTTGACGGTCAACCACACGAATCGGCCAGGGTTTCCAGATATCAAATAATCTGAATAGCGCAAAACCGATGAGCACCCATAACCAGCTCATCTGACCTAAGTAGATCAGGGGCAAAAATGTAATGGATTGTCCGGCAAATTCATCCCAGACAATGCGTCCATCATCATGGACGCCCATGACTCTGGCAGTATGCCCACAGATATATATGCCAATCAGGGACATGATGGCAATGGCAAAAAGACTGTTTAGAAAGCCCAGATGCAGCCAAATAGGGATAAATAAAAGTGCAAAGGCCGAACCAAAGGTACCAGGTGCTTTAGGTGCCAGACCGGAGCCAAAACCAACCCCACTAAAGACAATCAGTCGGTCGGTCCATGACATGGCTTTAAAATTGATCGCAGGTTTATGCAAAATGTTGATACCCATTAAATTGAAGTGAATGATCTACGCCATCTTTTTCAAAAGTTAAGCCGTGTTGCTGTTGAATTGTGCCGATTATACTAATCGAAACATCAAGTTGTTTTTGCAATAATTTTTCGTAATTTTGCGGGCTTATTGTAAAGCATAATTCGTAATCGTCGCCACCAGCGAGGACATATTGCCATTTTTGCTCATTGTTTAAGGCATGCAGGGTAGGACTGATCGGTAAGTTTTCGAGTTGCAGCTTTGCACCGACTTGAGAAGCTTTGAGAATATGTCCAAGATCTTGTGCCAAACCATCCGAGACGTCAATCATGCTATGCGCCAGACCTTTTAGGGCGGCACCGAGCTGACAACGTGGCGTTGGATAGTCCAGACGTTTTTGTAGTGGATGACCAAGATGCTGTAGTGCAAAAGCTGCATCACCGACAGTTCCACTGACACAGATCAAATCACCCGGTTTTGCACCTGAGCGTGTAATGGCTTGACCAATGTCCACCCAGCCTAATGCAGTAACAGACAGGGTTAAATGAGGACTTTGAGTGGTATCACCACCGATTAAGTTCACGCCAAATTGATCACAGCAATCGTACAGACCCTGACTAAAAGCTTTTAGCCAGTCATGATCAATTTGGGGTAAGCTCAATGCGAGTAAAATACTGTGCGGGGTTGCGCCCATCGCGGCAATATCAGATAAATTGACAGCCACAGATTTCCAGCCAATCGCATGCGGATCGGTGTCTATTGGAAAATGGCGTCCAGCAACCAGGGTGTCGGCACAGATGACCAGTTGTTGCTGTAAAGGGGGGGTGAGCAAGGCTGAATCGTCACCGACGCCCAGATCGACAGAATTGGCATTCTTGCGATTGAAATAGGTGTCGATAATCGAAAATTCAGCCATACAACAAATCTACGTTATTAATTAGACTGCTGTTTTTCTGCTGCACGCAAAGTTGTCGCTAAACGATCCAATACACCATTGATGTATTTATGGCTATCGGCACCGCCAAAATGTTTAGCCAGCTCGATCGCTTCATCTAGAACCACGCGATATGGAATCTCAAGATGTTCTTTAAGTTCATATGCACCAAGACGAAGGGTCGCAAGTTCAACACCGTCAAGTGCTGAAAGTTCGCGATCGAGTACCGGGATTAAGAGCGCATCCAATGCTTCATGATTGGCAACCACTTGAGTCAACAATTCATGATAATAGCTCAGATCCACTTTGTGCATGGCATTTTCCACACGAGTACGTGCTTCAATCTCATGCACCGGATTGTGGCTCATTTGCCATTCATAAATTCCTTGTACAGCAAAGCGACGTGCTTTACGTTTTGCTGCATAAGTTGCTTGAAGTGTTTGCGACATAGCGTTAAATAGCCTTTAACAAGTTAACCATTTCAATCGCAGTCAGGGCAGCTTCGCTACCTTTATTGCCTGCTTTTGTTCCAGAGCGTTCAATCGCTTGTTCAATACTGTCCGTAGTGAGTACACCGTTAATGACAGGCAAGCCAGTGTCGAGGCCAACTACGCCCAAACCTTTGGCACATTCGCCTGCAACGAAATCGAAGTGAGGCGTGCTACCACGAATCACGGCGCCAAGCGCGATGATGGCATCGAAACGATCTGAAGCTGCCAGTTTTTTCGCAACGACAGGAAGTTCCCAGGCACCAGGTGCATGAACAACAGTGATATTATCCTCTGATACACCATGACGTTTCAATGTATCAATGGCACCTTCTAACAGATGTTCAACCACAAAGCTGTTAAAACGACCAACTAAAATCGCATAACGGTCTTCGTTCGCGAGATGTAACATACCTTCAATACGGCGAACTGCCATAACAACCTCGATGATTTCTTAAGATGTTTGTTGTGCGGTGATGTATTCCACCACTTCTAAGTTAAAGCCTGACAGGGCATTGAAACGCAATGGAGAGCTGAGCAGCTTCATTTTTTCAACGCCTAGATCACGCAAAATTTGTGCACCCACACCAATGGTCTGATACTGCTGAGACAGTGCAGAATTTGATTTTACATTTTTTGGCGCTTTAAGGGTATCTAATGCTGGACCCAGGTCCTGTAAATGGTGTTGGCCAATCCAGACCAGTACACCACGATCACTGTTGGAAATTTCTTTCAAGGCACGATCCAGGTTCCAGGCCGGCTCGCCATCCTGTTTCTTCAGTTTGAGCAAGTCGCGGGTCGGGTTAAAACCATGTACACGCACTGTGGTCACACCCTCTTTAGGCTCACCTTTGACCAAGGCCAAATGGATATCCGGGTTACCCAGTTCACGATAGCGGTACAGGTCAAAGCTGCCGTATTCAGTATCAATACTTTGCTGATCGATACGCTCTACCGTTTGTTCATTGGTCATGCGGTAATGAATCAGATCGGCAATCGTGCCGATTTTCAGGCCATGCTTTTCAGCAAAGACTTCCAGATCCGGACGGCGCGCCATCGTGCCATCTTCATTGATGATTTCACAAATCACAGAAGCTGGTTCCAGTCCTGCTAAACGGGAAAGATCACAACCTGCCTCAGTATGTCCAGCACGGTGCAATACACCGCCTGGCTGCGCCATCAGCGGGAAGATATGTCCTGGCTGTACAATATCGGCCGGTTTGGCATGAGCAGCCACAGCAGTTTGAATTGTATGAGCACGTTCAGCCGGAGAAATACCGGTAGAAATACCTTCAGCCGCTTCAATCGACAAGGTGAAATTGGTCCCATGCTGGGCGCCGTTGGCATCAACCATCAAAGGCAGATTCAACTGCTGGCAACGCTCTTTACTTAAAGTCAGGCAGACCAGACCACGTGCATGGGTGATCATGAAGTTGATGTCTTCAGGACGTACGTGCGTGGCAGCAATCACTAAGTCGCCTTCATTTTCACGATCTTCATCATCCATCAGGATGACCATTTTTCCTGCACGGATATCTGCTACAAGCTCTTCAACAGTATTGAGCGGCATCAACCTTCACCTTCTTTTTTGATCTTGATCAGACCGAATCATGACATTATTGGGTACATAGTCTAACGCTTTTTAAGCAATTTTGCCTATGCTTATTAGTTTCCCTATAGTGGTTCAATGTTATACACAGTCTTGGGAATCATGAAAAGCCGACTTTAAATGAAAGCCAGGGCTTTATGCAGGTTTTTTGAACAGTTAAAATGCATAAAAAATGAAAAACTTAGGCGAAGTCCTTCTAAGTTAAAGTATTAATTTGTTTTTTATACAGTTTTATTCCTGTTTTTGTGATTTTCAGACTTTTATTTTGCTGGTCAACGATCAAGAGCAGAAAAATTTACCAGATATTAAAAAACTTGAATAAAACAAAAAAGCGAACCGCAGTTCGCTTTTGAGAAAATTCATACTTAGAAGAAACCAGCCGGTTTGGTTGAATAACTCACCAGCAGGTTTTTGGTCTGTTGATAATGATCCAGCATCATTCTGTGATTCTCACGACCAATCCCTGATTTTTTATAGCCACCGAAAGCCGCATGTGCAGGATAAATATGATAACAGTTGGTCCAGACCCGACCCGCTTGAATCGCGCGTCCTGCACGGTAGGAGGTATGCGCTGAGCGTGACCAGACACCGGCACCTAAACCATAAATCGTATCATTGGCAATCTTGATCGCATCATCAAAGTCTTTAAAGGTGGTCACAGCCAGTACAGGCCCGAAGATTTCTTCCTGGAAGGTCTTCATGTCATTGGTGCCTTTAAAGATGGTCGGTTCAATATAGAAACCTTGACCGACTTCCTGACGTGCTTCACCACCGGTCAGGATCTGTGCACCTTCTTCACGGCCAGTGGCAATACAGCCCAGAATCTTGTCCTGCTGTTCCTGTGAGGCTTGCGCACCAATCATGGTGTCGGTGTCGAGTGGATGGCCGGTTTTAATGCGTTGCACCCGTTCTACCGCACGCGCCAGAAATTCATCGGCAATACTTTCCTGTACCAAGGCCCGGGAAGGGCAGGTACAGATTTCACCCTGGTTCAGGGCAAACATGGCAAAGCCTTCCAGAGCTTTATCCAGATAATCGTCTTCCTGATCCATGATGTCGGCAAAGAAAAGATTTGGTGATTTACCGCCGAGTTCCAGAGTCACCGGAATAATATTTTCAGTCGCATATTGCATGATCAGCTGACCCACTGCGGTTGAGCCGGTAAAGGCAATCTTGGCAATACGGGGATTGGTCGCCAGTGGACGGCCGACTTCGACCCCATAGCCATTGACGATGTTCAACACGCCCGGGGGTAAAATGTCCTGAATCAGTTCAGCCAGCACCAGAATACTGACCGGAGTCTGTTCCGCAGGTTTCAGCACGATACAGTTACCCGCAGCCAGGGCAGGTGCCAGTTTCCAGGCGGCCATCAGAATCGGAAAGTTCCACGGGATAATCTGACCCACGACGCCTAACGGTTCATGAAAATGGTAGGCGATGGTATCTTCATCAATTTCGGAAATGCCGCCTTCCTGGGCACGGATACAGCCCGCAAAATAACGGAAATGGTCAATGGCCAATGGAATATCGGCAGCCAGTGTTTCACGAATTGGCTTACCATTGTCCCAGGTTTCTGCCACAGCCAGCAGTTCCAGATTTTGTTCCAGACGATCTGCAATTTTCAGCAGGATATTGGAGCGGGTGGTCGGCGATGATCTGTTCCATTGCTCTTTGGCTTTATGCGCTGCATCAAGCGCCAACTCAATGTCTTCTACAGAAGAGCGCGGCACTTTGGTAAAGACTTTGCCATCTACCGGAGAGATGTTGTCAAAGTATTCGCCTTTAACCGGAGCGACCCATTCGCCGCCAATGAAATTATCGTATTGTGTTTTAAATTGGATTTTTGAACCGTCAGTATTGGGGTCTGCATAACGCATAATCTATTCCTTTATATGATTGTTAGTGGTGCAGGTCGAGCGCATGTTGCCGATCAAAAAATATAGGCGCTTCTGCATTCAGCTCTACTATAAAGAGGGAAAAAGACGGGCGGTTGTTTGTTTACAGGCTTGCTACAAAAGACAATATTTGGAGACAAGCAGTAGAAGAATAAAAGTTATAAATTCTCAAGTCTTAAATTTAAAAACAAGGGTTTATAGCACTTATAAACCATCGAAAAATTGGCATATTTTCAATGTGCTTAATTACATTCCAACCTAATAAGGATTCAAAAGAAGCCAAGCAGGAGAAATGAGGGCAAGTTTCATTTCTCCTTTCGCATTTATCTAAAGCCCTTTGTCATGCAGCCATTGAAACAGTTGCTGATAAACCTGCTCACGCACAGATTGCTCTGAAAGTACCAGATCATGTAAACCGTTCCGGATACTTTGAACCGTGACATCGCCTTTAATTTTTTTGGCATATTTCTGAATGTCTTTAATCCCTAAAATTACATCGCTGCTCTGTGCGGCTTTGCCCCATTTTTTAGGATATAAGGTCTGATGCGAATGCATGATCAATACCGGAATATCGAGCTGAACACCGCGATGAATTTCTTTCTGTGCCTCATGAATGGCACGAATAAAACTGATCCGAACCATCGGGTAGCGGGTCTTTTTCCAGTCCAGACTGAAGTCCCATTCGCCTTTTAAATCCTTATGCAGGCTGGTGGCATACCACTTGTTCAGCTCGCTTGAAAATTTAAGATTGGGAAAAATTTTAGCCAGTCTGCTCAGTTGCGGAATGCCAAGCGCACGTTTGATTGGATTCATATTGAAGTCATAAAATGGACTATTGACCCAAAGCGCTTTGACTAAAGGGTGCTGCGGATGATGTGCCGCATACAGGGTCGTGGTCAGGCCGCCGGTAGAATGACCACAGAGCAGGGCAGCATCGTGACCCTCGGCTGCTATAATGTCGAGTGCCTGGGTAATTTCTGCATCATATTCAGCAAGGTCATACACGTTATAATATTTTTGATGCGGCAGAATCGAACGGCCGTATTTTCTCAAATCCAGCGCATAAAAATCAAAACCATGCTGATTAAAGCGCTCTGCCATTTCGGTCTGAAAAAAATAATCGATAAAGCCGTGAATATATAGAACTGCTTTTTTTGTAGGTTGGGCTGCTTTTTTACGGATCAGGGTTGCTACGACTTTGCCCTCATAATCATCGGGAAAGTTTAAGGTCGCTTGCTCATAACCTGTCCCCAAAATATCGGGCTGATAAAGCGGTTGCAGTTCACTCATTGTTATACTCGTTGGTCTTATTAAATTTATGCTTTATCCTTGATGAGCTGAGGTTTTTTGTCAAACAGATCTTGCTGCCGATTTAAATTAAAAATACGAATAGGGATTAATTTTAGAAACCGTCCAAAACCTAGGCTGAAAATGAGTGTTATCAGATTATAAAATCCTGCTACAAGTATTATAAATTTGCTAAATGACCTAACAGCTTAAAATCAGGCTAAGCTATATAAAATAAACAAAGTGATGTGACTATTTTGGCAGAACTGCCGAAGATTGATTAGATGAGTTAAATAATGCCCAGAGAAAATTTGAACAGTAAACGCCCTTTATATATTCCTTATGCTGGAAATACTCTGCTAGAACTCCCACTACTCAATAAAGGCTCTGCATTTTCTGAAGAAGAGCGCAGAAGTTTTAATTTACATGGTTTGATTCCTCATGTTACCGAGACCATTGAAGAACAAAGTCAGCGTTCTTATCAGCAGTATTGTGCTTTTAGCAGTGATATTAACAAGCATATTTATCTGCGAAATATTCAGGATACCAATGAGACCCTGTTTTACCATCTGATTGAAAATCACCTTAGCGAGATGATGCCGATTATTTATACTCCGACTGTGGGTGAAGCATGTCAGCGCTTTTCTGATATCTATCGCCGTCATCGTGGGATTTTTATTTCCTATCCTGACCGTAATCAGATCGATCATATTATTCACAATATCAACAAAAAGAACGTGAAAGTGATTGTGATCACGGATGGTGAGCGCATTTTGGGTCTTGGAGATCAAGGCATTGGTGGTATGGGGATTCCAATTGGAAAACTGGCACTCTACACCGCGTGTGGCGGGATTAGCCCGGCTTATACCTTGCCAATTACCCTTGATGTCGGTACCAATAATCAGCAGTTGTTGAATGACCCGATTTATATGGGCTGGCGTGAACCGCGAATCAGCGGCGATGAATACTATGCCTTTGTTGAGATGGTGATTCAGGCGATTCAACAACGTTGGCCAGATGCATTAATTCAGTTTGAAGACTTTGCACAGAAAAATGCCATGCCTTTGCTGGAAAAATACCGTGATCGAATCTGTTGTTTCAATGATGATATTCAGGGCACCGCAGCAGTGTCTGTGGGCAGCCTGATTGCTGCTGCGCGCGCAGCAGGCAAACAACTTAAAGATCAGGTGGTTACTTTCCTGGGTGCTGGTTCAGCCGGTTGCGGTATTGCAGAACAGATTATTAAGCAAATGGTTGCTGAGGGCTTAAGTGATGCCGAAGCACGCGCACGTGTATTTATGGTCGACCGCTTTGGTCTGATCACTGAGAATCAGCCGAATTTACTGGACTTCCAGCGAAAACTGGCACAGCCGCTTGAAAATGTAGAAAGCTGGGCAGATGCAGAGAGTATGATTTCTCTACTGGATGTGGTCAAACGTGCCAAACCGACGGTATTGATTGGCGTATCTGGACAGCCAGGTCTATTCACTCAGGAAGTGATTGAAGCCATGGCTGAAAACAGCGTACAACCGATTGTTTTCCCTTTATCTAACCCAACTTCCCGCGTAGAAGCTGTTCCGGCAGACATCTTGCAATGGACCAAAGGCAGAGCATTGATTGCAACGGGTAGTCCATTTGCCCCGGTGAATTATCAGGGACAGATTCATCATATTTCCCAATGCAATAACTCTTATATTTTTCCGGGTATCGGTCTGGGCGTAGTTGCTTCAGGTGCAAAACGTGTCACGGATAATATGCTGATGGCCTCGAGTAATGCCTTGGCGGACTGTTCTCCTAAACTCAAAGACCCTCAGGCAGATTTATTGCCGAATCTGGATTGTTTACAGTCAATTTCGAAGCAGATTGCCTTAAAAGTGGCACTTGCTGCGATTGAAGACGGAGTAGCACCGAAAGTCAGTGTAGAAGAATTGCAGCTAGCAATAGAGCATAATTTCTGGACACCGCAATACCGTGACTATCAGCGGATCACCTTTTAATTGTATTGAAGATGGATTCTTATCATCGCTAGTTTTTTTGCGCCAGCCTGCTTTCATCTGATTCATTGATGGAATATCAAAAAGCCCTGATCTTTTGATGAGGGCTTTTTTATTGTCTTAGGGGTGTCATGGTCATATCTTGGTTATAAAATCAGAAAGTACATTAAGAATTTTTTATTGAGTGAAATAAAAATGAAAGAATCATTTAAAGAAAATAACATCAGCAGAAAAAAGCCCCGATCTTTCGATCAGGGCTTTTTTAGAATCTGGAGCGGGAAAGGAGACTCGAACTCCCGACCCCAACCTTGGCAAGGTTATGCTCTACCAACTGAGCTATTCCCGCGGAGTCTATAAAGTTTTTTAAATGAAAAAACTAAATGAAAAAATTTTGAGCGGGAAAGGAGACTCGAACTCCCGACCCCAACCTTGGCAAGGTTATGCTCTACCAACTGAGCTATTCCCGCATGCCGTGTATAATACAGCATGCAAAAATGTGGTCAACACCTTTGTTAAAAATCTTGTATCAATTGAATAAAATAAAAGCAAAATGCTGTAGACCAGACAATAAATAACCAATATTTATATAGAAATCAATGAAACTTGGCCACAATCGACGGATTGCGCCTGAACAGATTACCGAAATACTCGGCAGAACAAGGTATACTGGGACTATATTTTTGAAGATTGGAGTCAGGCCATGAGCTTAGAACAACAACTGAAAGATCGTTTGGCGCAATTATCCCCCACCCATTTGGAAGTGGTGAATGAATCTTCGGGTCATGGCGGTTATTTCCCGGGAAAAGAATCGCATTTTAAAACTGTGATTGTGAGTCAGGCTTTTGCCGGTTTACGTCCAGTCCAGCGTCATCAGAAAGTTTATGCTGCTGCAGGTGATCTGCTGTCAAAAGACAAGATTCATGCGCTGGCCATTCATGCATTTTTGCCTGAAGAATGGGCAGGTCAGGACACGACCAGCCCTGCTTGTGCACACGCACCTAAAAACTAGAGGACATGATGGAAACCCAACTTTTAGTTAAGATTATTCATATGTCGGCAGCAGGACTGGCCATTGTCGCTATTCTTGCCCGCGCATTGACCTTGTTTGTCGGTACACAAGGGAATTTACCTAATCCGGTGGCACGTACAGCGCTAGTCGCTTTACAGCATTTAGCTATCACGGTGATTGCACTGACCGGCATTGTGTCGCTCGTCCTGAAAGACTTTGATGTACAGCCTTGGTTCTATGCCAAAGTCATTTTATTTTTGGTACTGGTGTCCTCGCTAGGCAAAGCCTATAAGAAAGATGATTCAATCTTGCTGTCGCAGCGTCGGGCTGGCTTGGTTATTGCTGTAGTTTCATTGGTGTCTATTCTGGCTTTGGTGATGATCAAGCCGAATTTTGGCTAAAAGCAGGCTGGCTGTGATGATCAGCACAGCCAGCCCATGCAAATAATTAGAAAATACAAATGTTGTAAAAGTAATTAAAAATGTGAGGAGGGGGACATGCGTACACGTGTGGTATTTAATCAAAAGGGTGGGGTAGGCAAGTCGAGTATTACTGTCAATCTGGCAGCGATCAGTGCACATCAGGGTTTAAAAACCTTATTGATTGACCTGGATCCGCAGGCCAACTCTAGCCAGTATGTGCTGGGTGATGATGCGACGTATTCTAGTGACAAGCCGGCACTCGAACCGAATATCGAAAACTATTTTGAAGATGTACTCGGTAATCAGCAAAGCAAGGGCTTGCTTGGTAATGCGATTGGCTCGATTTTAAAAAGTCGTAGCAAAGGTCTGGAAAGCTATGTGCATCAATCTTCTTTTAAACATCTGGATGTTATTCCGGCTAGCCCAACACTGGGTGCATTGGCCCATGCACTGGAGTCCAAGCACAAGATTTATAAGCTACGAGATGCCTTGCAACAACTGTCGGGGCATTATGACCGGGTATTTATTGATACACCGCCTGCATTCAATTTCTTTACCCTCTCTGCTCTCATTGCGGCGAACCGCGTGCTGATTCCATTTGACTGTGATGTATTTTCTAAACGTGCCCTACAGACCCTGATTGAAAATGTCATTGAAACCCAGGATGACCATAATGAAGGGCTGGAAATCGAAGGGATTGTCGTGAACCAGTTTCAGGCACAGGCCAAATTACCGCGTGAAGTGGTACAACAGCTCAAAGATGAAGGCTTACCGGTCCTCGACAGTATGTTGCCACCCTCGATCTTGATGAAAGAATCTCATCAGAAAAATCAGCCTTTGATTCATTTGGCTACTGATCATAAATTGACTCAGGCCTATCAATCGTTGTTCAATGAGATAGAGCAGAATTAAGATCGAGTTAGCTATGAAACTTGTGAAAGTAAGCCTGAGTATTGCTGCACTGGCATTACTGAGTGCCTGTGCAACGCCGGTAAAACCGACTTATGTGTCGCCCACCCTCTATCAGACTTTGGGTTGTTCGCAATTACAGGGTGAATATAATCGTATTCAGCAGTATATCGACAATGGCGTTGAACCACCGAAACGTACTGGCGTCGGTGTGGGCGTTGGTCTTGGCGGTGGTTGGGGTAGTCGCGGTGGATGGGGTATTGGCCCGAGTGTTTCAGTCAATATGGGACAGTCATCCGATACCAAAAGAACCGAACTGGCACGGCTTTTAGGCGAGCAGGAAGCGATTGTACAGGCCGCGCGTTATAAGAACTGTTCGATCATCGTTCGGCAGGCGACGCCTAAATAAATCATTCAACATTAAACGGATAAATGCTGACTTCGGGTCGGCATTTTTTATTGCTTTCAACAAGAATAGGGCGGTTTACATTAAGATAAAACTCACTGGAAATTGACCAGACTGTATATAAATCTGAAATTTATAAGCTTGTTATCCCACTTCCATATTGATTAAGCTACAACCTTGGCCCGGAAAAGTTCATTGCGATGATTGAAAATTGGTTATTTGTTTTAGGACTCATTGCTGTATTAATGGTTCCAGGGCCCGCCAATGCCTTGGTGGCCAGTTCTGCTCATCAGCAGGGGCAAGCCAGAACCAGTCTCTATCTTCCTGCTATTTTACTCGGCTATTTTTATGCCATTAATGTCTGGGCCTTGTTGATTCATCTGGCGTCACCGATCTGGCCAAATTTTAAAGGCTTGGTCTATGTACTGAGTACCATCTGTGTGGGCTGGATGACCTTGCATTTATATAAGGCTCAGCAGTTAGAACGTTACAGCAAGACCCATCCGCAGATTCGCCCCTGGCAAATGTTTACCACTACCTTAAAAAATCCTAAAGCAGCATTGTTGGCCTCTGGAATTTTACCGATGGAAACCTGGCAAAGCCCGACCAACTTCGTTCTGGTTTTTGCTGCCTTTAGCTTGAGTACCGTTCCGGTCGGGATTTTCTGGATGGTCTTTGGTCAGGCAATTCTCACCAGTCCATCTGAAAAAATAAAAGCCGGCCTCATTTATAAAGGCGCGGCTTTATTTGTTCTGCTTTGTCTGATCCCACTCCTGATCAAGCTCTGGGATTAAACGCACAGGCTGTAAAAGAATCTTAATGTAAAAAGTTCTTAAGCTGTTTTACTTTTTTTGAGCTTTTGTTGAATAAAGCCAATCACACCTGGCAATACACTTAAAATAATGATGCCAAAAATTAGATAGGTGAAGTTGTCTTTGACGATCGGCATATTGCCAAACATATAGCCCAAAATGACAAATGAGCTAATCCAGGCGAATGCACCTACCACATTATAGGTCAGAAAATATTTGTAATTCATGCTGCCAGCACCGGCGACGAAGGGTGCGAAAGTACGGGCAAAAGGAACAAAACGCGCAAAAATAATGGTTTTACCACCATGTCTGGCAAAGAATTGCTGGGTCGCCAATAAGTGTTTTTTATTGATGAAGCGCGATTCGATCTCGAAAACCCGAGGACCAATATATTTACCAATATGATAATTCAGGGTGTCACCCAGAACTGCCGCAACAAACAAGAGTGGAATCAGCACCCATGGATCCATTGCACCAGTAGAGGCTGCCAGTGCACCTGCTGCAAATAGCAAGCTGTCGCCAGGCAGGAACGGCATGACCACCAGACCTGTTTCTACAAAGATAATCAGGAAAAGAATGGCATAAATCCAGATCCCGTAATTGGTGATAAATTCAAGCAAGTGATCATCAACATGCAAGATAAAATCAATCAGTTCCATGAGCCCAGTACAAGCAAAAGTGTGGTCAAATCCTAACAGCCCGGGGCATGAAAGTCAGTACCAGAAAGTAAAATAATTAACGCTTCATTCATCTTCAATCGAGCCAAAATTTCTCTTACATATTATCTTCAGATTTTTATAAAAATAGACTTAATTGGATTAAATCTTGAGCTTAAAAATATAAAAATGACAGATCAAACAAGGCATCCGAAGGGATGCTTTGTTGTGCTAGAAATATAATGCAATCAACTAAATGCATACCTAATGCGAATTGTGTGCTTAATGCGCTGAAAAATGTTAGAATACGGCGCTTATCTTTCGTTTGCCTTTCATAGTTGTTCGTCATGACTACCAATACTCAAATTACTGAAGATCGTATCCTGATTCTGGATTTCGGTTCTCAATATAGTCAGCTCATCGCACGTCGTGTCCGTGAAGCTGGTGTATATTCTGAAATGTATGCCTATGATATGTCTGAAGAAGACATTCGTGCATTTAATCCAAACGGTATCATCTTGTCTGGTGGACCTGAGAGCGTTCACCTTGAAGGCAGCCCGCGTGCGCCGCAAGTGGTATTTGAGCTGGGTGTGCCGGTATTGGGTATTTGTTATGGCCTGCAAACCATGTGCGAACAGCTTGGCGGTAAAGTTGAGCCGGGTCATGTACATGAGTTTGGCTATGCAGAAGTAGATATTGTCGTACGTGACAAGCTGATCGGTAATTTACAGGACCGTGAAAACCAGTTGCATGTCTGGATGAGCCATGGCGATAAAGTTGCCCGTATTCCAGAAGGCTTCCAGATCACTGCACAGACGCCAAGCTGTCCAATAGCGATGGTGTCTGATGAAACTCGCCGTTTCTATGGCATTCAGTTCCACCCTGAAGTAACACATACGTCTAAAGGTGCAGAA
This sequence comes from Acinetobacter sp. YH12226, assembly GCF_013417805.1. GTDB lineage: Bacteria > Pseudomonadota > Gammaproteobacteria > Pseudomonadales > Moraxellaceae > Acinetobacter. Next base: position 80,492 of record NZ_VPDG01000011.1, read on the forward strand.
TTACTATCAAACTTCGTGCATCAAATTTGTGGCTGTCGCGGTTTGTGGACGCCAGAACACATTATTGATCTACGTGTAGAACAGCTTCGCCAACAGATTGGTGATGAAAAAGTATTACTAGGACTTTCTGGTGGTGTGGATTCATCTGTAGTGGCAGCGCTGTTGCATAAAGCGATCGGTGATCAGCTGACCTGTGTATTTGTAGACAACGGTTTGCTTCGTTTGAACGAAGGCGATCAAGTGATGCAAATGTTTGCTGATAACATGGGTATCCGCGTGATTCGTGCTGATGCTGAAGAGCGTTTCTTGACTGCGCTTGCAGGTGAAGTTGATCCTGAAGCAAAACGTAAAATTATTGGCCGTGAATTTATTGCTGTCTTCGCTGAAGAAGCACGTAAATTAGATGGCGTAAAATTCCTTGCACAAGGTACGATTTATCCAGACGTGATTGAATCTGCTGCAAGCAAGCAGGGTAAGGCGCATGTGATTAAATCACACCATAATGTGGGTGGTTTACCAGCAGATCTAGCGTTTGAACTGGTTGAACCATTACGTGACTTATTTAAAGATGAAGTACGTAAATTGGGTACGACTTTAGGCTTGCCACACAGCATGATCTACCGTCATCCATTCCCGGGCCCAGGTCTTGGTGTGCGTATCCTGGGTGAAGTGAAAAAAGAATATGCAGACATTTTACGTCTTGCGGATGACATTTTCATGCAGGAACTGCGTGCCAGCGGCTGGTATGACAAGACTGCTCAAGCATTTGCAGTATTCCAGCCAGTAAAATCGGTGGGTGTAGTCGGTGATGGCCGTCGTTATGCATGGGTGATTGCACTGCGTGCGGTAGAAACCGTGGACTTTATGACGGCTCGTTTCGCGCATCTTCCTTATGATTTAGTCGATAAGATCTCGACCCGTATCATGAATGAAATTGCTGAAGTTTCTCGTGTTGTGTATGACGTATCGTCTAAACCACCAGCAACAATTGAATGGGAGTAATTTAGGGGTTTCGGACAGCACTGCTGTCCGCCTAAATTACGCCAAGCGCTATGCGCGTGGCAGTATCTGGTTTATCAGATATAACCTAATAAAAAAGAGCGCTTCGGCGCTCTTTTTTTGATTTATACTGAATAAAAATAAACCTTTAAAAGCTAAAAAATGCCTTTACCTACTTATGATCAATTAATGCTGCCTTTAATGAAATTATTATCAGAATTAAATGAGCCAATAAAAATTTCGGATGCTGCGAATATCCTAGCTGAACGTTCCAATTTACACGAAGAGGATTTAAATAAAATTCTTCCGAGCGGGAAAAATATATTTAAAGATAGAGTGGCATGGGCAAAGACCTACTTAGTTAAGGCGGGCTTAGTTCAACAACCGAAGAGAGCATATTGTGAGATTAGTAGCTTGGGTAGACAGGTTGATTTAAAAAGTTTAGATGCTATAACAAATGAATATTTAGCACAGTTCAACGGATTTTCAGATTTTAAATTAGGAAAGAAAAATAAAGATGAGTTTGGGATCGGGAATCTACAAGTTATTGAAAGCCTAAATAGTTACCAAGAAACTCAGACTCCAGAAGAAACAATCCAGAACACAACGGAATTATTAAAATCTGATTTGAAAAGTGATTTGCTTCAGATGGTAAAAGATAAATCTCCTTCATTTTTTGAAAGACTGGTTGTCGATCTTCTGGTGGCAATGGGCTACGGCGGTTCACATCAAGATGCAGCTCAAGCGATTGGTAAAACCAACGATGGTGGAATTGATGGTGTAATTAGTGAAGATCGATTAGGGCTAGATAAAATTTACATCCAAGCGAAACGTTGGAAAGATACTGTTGGTCGTCCCGACATTCAACAGTTTAAAGGTGCTTTGGCCGATCAAGTTGCTAAGAAGGGTGTATTCATTACTACGTCAAGTTTCAGTAAAGAGGCCATTGAGTCGGCAAGAAAATCCGGTATTGTTTTAATTGATGGCGATAAGCTGACGTCTTTAATGATTGAATTTGGTTTAGGTGTACAAATAGAACGTAGTTTTCATATCTATAAAATCGACCAAGATCGTTTTGATGAAGATAATTTTTAACGGGTAATTTAAGCCGGTTTAACCTGCCAGTTTTGCATCTCTCCAGCTAAACTTTGCTCCAGATCTGGATCATAAGCTTCAACCCGATTCCGTCCATTGGCTTTAGCCTGATATAAGGCAATATCGGCTTGTTTAATCAGTGTCATCAAATCTGTTTCACAGCTTTCCAGAATGGCAGCACCAATCGAAATGCTAAAACTGAAACGATGTTGGCTATCCAGATCGATCACAATATTTTCAATTTTATGCCTTAAGCGCTCGGCAACTTTTAGTGCTTCATCCAGAGAAGTTTCGGGTAAAAACGCAATAAATTCTTCACCCCCATAGCGTGCCAAAATATCTTGCTGCCGCATTTCGCTGTGTGTATTTAGGGCAATCGTCTGTAAGACCTGATCTCCGATATCATGACCATAACGATCATTAATCTGCTTGAAATGATCGACATCAAAGACCAGTAAACTCATAGGCAGCGGTTGATCAAAATTTTGCTGTACCAGTTGCTGCGCGAGATATTCAAAACAGCGACGGTTATTCAGGCCAGTGAGTGAGTCGGTATGGGCCATATTTTCAAAGGCCTGCCGATTATATTCATTCAGGGTATGCTGCAAAAATACCATGCGTGATTTTAAGGTCGAGCTCCAGCTAATATATAGACTGAAGGTCAATACTGGCAGATAAATCAGGGAAAATAAAAACATCTGGTACAGGTCAGATCGAGTATTGAAATATACACCGATGTAAATCATCAAAGTAATCAGACTCGAAGTAATCAAAGACGGCCAGAACCGGATCTGCACACATAAATTGGCCAACACAATAAAAACCAAGGAGGCATATTGATAAATGAGGGTATAAGCACTTTCAGACTGATTTAGATTAAAAAACCAGATGGCACTTGCGCCAATAATTGAGGTAGGTAAGAGTAAATCAAACACAGGTAAATTGCGGTAAGAGTGGTACATCCAGATCGTGATCAATACGATCAGGATGGTATAGCTGATTTTGGTCAAAATGAGCAACTTGAGAATATCATTCAGCACCAGAATATCGGCGAGGGTATAAGAGGCATATGCCAGCTGTGCGAATAAATTAACCTGTAACAAGTATTTTAAAGTGAGCTTTTTTTGATGGGCATAGTAGGCCGGTTTTAAAGGCGCAGGAATACGGACAAGCGGATCTTGAAGAGCCTCCTGAATCAGGGTACGTGATTCCTTTTCTTTATCATGCGGCATGCAGCCTTCCCAAATTAAAATATATAAAAATGAATAAGATGAAATTTATATATAGTTGTATAAAAAATATTCTATTCTTTTGTTAGATATTTTAAAAGTGGAAGAATCAAATTTATTTTATAAAATAAAATCCCCGATTAACGCATTCTAAGAATGATCCTAGCTTATAGAGCAGACCAATGATCCAGCTTTAATTCGCCGTTGACTGGGCTGGTTGAGTGCCTGGCTTAAATACATTCCAGGGATTTTCTGTCGCAGGCTTGGGCTTATTCAGCATATCGGGATGATAGACCTCAATCCGGTTTCGGCCAGACTTCTTGGCCTGATACAAGGCAATATCGGCTTGTTTGATCAGGTCTTCCAGGGGTTGGGTATGGGATTCTAGTTCTGCAACACCGATCGAAATGGTGAACCGGATGGCATGATTGGATTCAACATAAATATACTGCTTTTGAATTGCACAACGAATTCGTTCTGCAATAACCAGGCTGTCTTGTAGCTGAGTATCTTCCAGGAGAGCGATAAACTCTTCCCCGCCAAAACGTGCCAGTACATCGCTATGCCGCATTTCTTTACGGGTCACTTCAGCAATCAGTTGTAGCACCCGATCACCGACATCATGCCCATAGCTATCATTAATATTTTTAAAATGATCCACATCAAACATCAGCAGGCAGCTACTGGCATGTTTAGGCCATTGATGAATAGAGCGTTCAGCCATATCGACAAAATGGCGACGGTTGTAGAGCTGAGTCAAATCATCGGTATGTGCCAGATTCTTTAAGGTTTGATAGTTCCATTCATCGAGTAGGGAGCGCAGAAAAGAACGCCGTACATTCAGAATGTTATTCCAGTTAATATAGATGCTAAAAAACCACAGTGGACTAAAGACCACGCTAAAAATAAAGGCTTGAGAAGCACTCATGAACTGGGTCACCCCAAGCATGATAAACAGGGCAATCAAGATGGAGCAATAGACTGCGACTTTAAACTGGGTCTGCACACAGAGATTGGCGATGAGAATAAAGATCGCAGAGGCATAAATATAGGTGGCAACATGGGGACTGGTTGAAAGCGCGAGTAAGCCAATCCAGGCCGCTGCAGCTACAGTGGTGCCTATCGGCAAGATTCTGTCCAGAATCTGAATATTTTTATGTTTTTTAAACAGGTAATAACAGCAAAACATCGCCCCCAGAACCAGAACGACGCGCATCAGACCAGAAATAAAAAACATGTCTGGAATAATCAGGATATCGGCAAAGAAATACAGTAAAAAGGCAATTTGCGCCAGATAGTTAATTTGACGCAAGTTATGATGACTATGCGTATAGACATAATCATGAAAATACTGCTGAAACAGGGCAGGGATACGGGCATGAGGATCTGTCAGCGCCTGTTCAATCAGCTGACGGTTTTGCAGATCACATTCAGATAATTTCAGTGATTTATCGGTCGTCGAATTTTGAAAAGATACATTCGCCGTTGAATATATATTCTCATTCTGAGCAGACATGTCCTGATCCAGTATTATTTTTATAGGTGCCTATTATGCCGTGGTTGAGTAAAAAATAACCTCCCAAAAATTGGGTATCCGGGAAATTTTTAAAGCTAAAACGTAACAAAATTTGTGTTTTGTAAAAGTGAAAGTAATTGAAATACATGAACAATCATCTTATTCATGGAGGTCTTTGGATGTTGTTGATTCGTTTCACGTGAAACATGGATGAATGACATTCTTGGAGCTTCAGTTTATTTAGACTCATAACGCCATGTGCCTAAATCATGATTGCCTTGCTAAAGCTCAAGTTTGGGGCTTTGGATACAAATCTCATCCGCCTTTCAGGATTTAAATTGATGAGACTAGTGAGGCGTTTTATACGTATCTAAATATTTCCAAGGATAGATTTTGCCCATAGACCCTGTACATTGTCCTGAACAGAGAGGCATCTTAGATCGGTCAAATGCATGTCTCACCCACTCAAAAAGTAGAATGAAAATGCCGAGGTAAGCTCAGCCATGTCGAATAATAGTGATATTGAACTGTCGAATTCCGATGATTGTGAAAAGTATGTGAATCAGTTTATTCAGGAGTTTCCTTTGCGTCGTGCAGAAATCGGGCAGGGTACCGTGATTAAACGTGCCTTACCGAGCCGACATAAACGCATGATTGGTGCCTGGTGTTTTCTGGATCATGCGGGTCCGGCCAGTTTTCCGCAAGGAGATGGTCTGGATATCGGACCACATCCGCACATTGGTCTGCAGACCTTTACATGGATGATCGAAGGCAGCATGATGCACAATGACAGTCTGGGAAATCAGCAGTTGATTCGTCCCAAGCAGGTCAATCTGATGACCTCGGGTTATGGCATTTCACATACCGAAGTCTCTCCTGAAAGTGAGACACATATGCATGCAGCACAGTTATGGATTGCCTTGCCGGATGACAAGATCAATATGGCACCAGGTTTTGACCATTATCCTGAATTGCCGGTCGTCAATGAGCAAGGCATTGAATTTACCGTGCTGGTCGGAGAATATTTAAAAACGAGATCACCGGTTAAAGTACATAGCGAACTACTCGGAGTAGACCTGTATGCAGCTCAAAGTACTAGTGCGCGCTTGCCTCTGAATCCGAAATTTGAATATGGCTTTATGGTGCTTGAGGGGACGGCCAGTATAAATGGGCATGAACTAAATGAAGATAATATGCTGATCCTGGAGCCCGGCTTACAGCAGGTCAATGCTGAAGTTCATGCCGGGAGCCGGGTGCTATTGATTGGTGGGGAGCCATTTGAAAGCCCGATTTTACTGTGGTGGAATTTGGTCGGGCGCACGACAGAGGAACTTAAAATTGCGCGGGAACAATGGATTGAGGGTCATGAACGTTTTGGTTCCATTCCTGCCTATGATGGACCACGTTTAGAAGCGCCCGCATTTCCAGACCAGATGCGGGCTTCCCGATAAATGCTAAAAATGATGGGAATATGGAACGCTGTCTGAGTTGAACTCAAATAATGAATCTGCAACATAGGATACATATCATTACAGTCATCAAAAAATGAGCTAGAGTCTGCTGCTTTTTGCTATGCTCAGTGGGCAAAAACAATAAAATCATGAGTCTAATATGCGTGTTTTACATCATCTCGAACAATCACGATCATTTCGTATCCTGTGGGCCATGGAAGAATTAGGACTGGATTGCGAGGTTAAATACTATAAACGTCAGCCCAACCTTTCTGCGCCACCGGCCTTAAAACAGATCCATCCGTTGGGCAAAGCCCCGATTCTGGTCGATCAGGGTCAGGTACTGGCAGAATCTGCGGCGATCCTGGAATATTTGCAGGAAACTTATGATGAAAAGCAGCAGTTTCGCCCAGAAGATATTGCCGAAAAGGCCCAGTACCGTTACTGGATGCATTATGCGGAAGGCTCGTTAATGCCGCTGCTGGTGATGCAACTGGTAATGACCACAGTGCCTAAACATACCCCGTTGCTGATTCGACCAGTCGCCAAAAAAATCTGTGATGGAGTGAAGAAGCAGTTTGTACAGAGCCGTTTAAAAGATCATATCCAGTTTCTGGAAAGCTATTTGAGCGAGCATGATTATTTTGCCGGCCATTTCAGTTTTGCCGATATTCAGATGAGTTTTCCTTTGGAGGCTATGCAGAGCCGGACGGGTCAAAGCTATCCAGCGATTCAGGCCTATCTGAAACGGGTGTCGCAACGTGCTGCCTATGCGCGTGCACTATCCAAAGAAAAACAGATCAGCTCTTAAACGCTTAAAAGAAAAGGTGCCGATGGCACCTTTTTTGATGGTTATATTACTCTGGAAAGCTGAGACGTTCTTTAGGGAAAACTACCTTAAAAGTGGAACCTTGGTTTTCCTTGGACTCAATTTCCAGATGTGCCTGATGTTGCATCAGCACATGTTTAACAATTGCCAATCCCAAACCGGTACCACCAGTCCGGCGGCTACGGTCTGAATCGATGCGGTAAAAACGCTCGGTTAGTCGTGGCAGATGTTTGGGATCAATGCCGATACCATTATCTTGCACCACAAAATAGGCGGATTCACCATCATCATGCCAGCCGATGGTGATTGTGCCACCTTTAGGCGTGTACTTAATGGCATTGGTGATCAGGTTGCTAAAGGCGCTGGCCAGTTCCATATCTGAACCGATCAGATCACAATGACTGTCAATGTCCAGATTCAGGGTATGACCATAATCAATATTATAGGCCTGGGCATCATCGAATAGCTGGTTCATCAGACTCGGCATTTCAATGATCTGGTTTTTGGCAATATTCTTATCATTTTCCAGACGTGACAGCAGCAGCAGGTCGTTGACCAGTGCATTCATGCGTCGGGTCTGTGACTGCATCTGATCAAAAGCGCGTTTCCAGCGTGGATTAATATCTTCCTGATCGGTAAAGGTTTCAATATAGCCACTGAGCACGGTCAAAGGAGTGCGCAGTTCATGTGAAATATTATCGACAAAATCCTTTCGCATCTGTTCCAGATTGTGCATCCGGGTCACATCATAAGCAACCAGTACCCGGCTTTCTCCACCAAAACGGGTCATTTTGACCTGCACATAATGGTCTTCAAACAGCGAAGAACGCATTTTTAGGCCGTCGGGAGATTCATCAATATGGTGATAATATTCGATAAAGCTCGGTTGGCGTAGCAAGGTCAGGATATTACGGCGACGGTCATCGCTCGAAATTCCGAGCAGACGTTCAGCCGCCGGATTCCACCATTCAATCTGCTGGTTTTCATCAAGCAGCACCACAGCTTCTTGCAAGGCCACTAGCGAAGATTGTGCACGATCAATCAGTTCGACCATTTCCGCCTGAACAATCCGTTCCTGACGTTGGGCACGATAAACATTGAAAAGTAGCGCACCCCAAATCCCGCCAATATTCGGTGGAACATCATAGGGGCGGTTGGAAATCCATTCATTGACCAGATATAAGGAACGCATTTGGGTTGCAAAGAACGCCACGAAGGCAATTACGATACAAATCCAGAAATACCCAATCCCAAAACCGATAAAGCTGGCGATAATCAGGAAAAAAGCCAGTAAGCGTAAATCCTGCTTCGCAAAATCCCATAAACTGCTGTAACGGATTCTTTTGTGTTCGCGTGCCAGTTCGGGGACAGGGTAGGGTTCATACATAAAACAAGATTTACCTTAAAAGATATTAACCTAAAGCGACATCTGAACGGGTCGAAAAGCGATAGCCCGTTCCACGAACGGTCTGTACAAAACGGTCTACACCATAAGGTTCCAGCACTTTACGCAGGCGGCGGATATGCACATCGATAGTCCGGTCTTCAATATAGACGTTACCGCCCCACACCTGATCCAGCAATTGCGCACGGGTATAGGCACGTTCAGGATGGGTCATGAAGAATGCCAGCAAGCGGTATTCAGTTGGCCCCATTTCCAGAATGTTGTTACCAAAATTCACCCGCTGGCTGACCGGATCCAGAATCAGGCCATTGGCATCAATGGTTTTTTCACCGCTCAGGGCATTGGCGCGGCGCAGTACTGCCTTAATCCGCGAGACCAGTTCCCGGGTCGAGAATGGCTTGGTCATGTAGTCATCGGCACCGGCATCCAGACCTTGTACCTTGTGGTCTTCTTCACCGCGCGCTGTGAGCATGATCACCGGAATTTCTGACAGGCTTTCATCACGTTTCAAACGACGACACAGATCCACACCGCTGACACCACCAGGCATCATCCAGTCCAGCAAAATCAGTGCCGGACGCTGATCCACAATCATCTGATGCGCCTGCTTGGCATCTTCTGCCTGTAAGCACTGAAAACCGGCCATATCCAGAGAGGTATGGATCATTTCCCGAATCGGGAGCTCGTCATCGACGATTAATATGTAGTCATCTTTCACAACGCAATACCCTATTTCATGTAAACGGTGAACCGTTTTATATTTATGACAGGCTTATTACAAAGACTAATTATGACAGTATCATTGCAGAAAGGGAAAAACTGCTGAAATTCGAAAAGATTTGTGACAAATATAGCGCAGAAACTTGTTAAAAAATCATAAATTAATTTTACTCATTTCCGTAGTGCAGCATAAATTTGTAACTCACTGGTAAATGCAGGAAAGCCTATTAAGCACAGGATTTAACAGTTATTTTTTCTCTGAAAATGACTCGAGCAGCGCCAAAAAAACCACACTACAGGATGATAAAACTTCCTCAAGCGAATGCTTAAAACCGCTCATCACCCAACGAATGGCAATTTGGGTGACATAACCATTTAAACCGGTCGACACCAGTGAAATTTCCTGCTCACTGCGATTTAACTGCGGCATCATCAACATGACAAAGGCGTGAATCATGCGGTCGAAACGTGACATGGTTTCATGAATGGTGGCCTGATTATGCAGTTCCTGCACCAGCATGGCATCGATATAAATGATCCGTGCCATACGTGGATTGTCACGCAAGGTAGTGAGTAGGGCAGTCAGACCCGCTTCGATCATTTTTTTCGGATCACTCGATGCCTGCATCATGGCCTGCATGACATTCTGTTGCAGCTCATCAATCAGTTTTAAAAAGATGGTCTGAAACAGATGCTCGCTTTTCTTGAAGGATTCGTAAAAATAGCGCTCGGTTAGTTTGGCTTCATTGCAGATATCTTTGACCGTGACTGAAAAAAAACCATAACTGCCATAGGCTTCAATCCCGGCTTCGATGAGCTTTTCACGACGTGCCTGCTGCCGTTCAGCCATCGACAGGCCTTTAAACTGACGCTCCTTGGTTTTGGAGGGTCGTGATTTTGCTGCTGAGTCGATTGAATCGGTCATAAGGCCTGTGTGCTCATCTGCATGAAGATTTTGAATATCTTAGCAATAAATCACGCTTAGACCTATATAGAAATGCTGCCCTGAAATTTGGCCTCTAAGGACATGGGATAATTATTGACAATATATATTGTCAAAACTATATTGAGGATCTGTGCTAGCTCCTGAAACAACAGAACAAGATCCTGCTGTCATGGAATGGCAGTGGTTTACATAAGGAAATTGAATGAAAAATTTTAAAAATAAAGTCGCTGCGATTACCGGTGCCGGTTCAGGTATTGGTCAGCAACTGGCAGTATTACTGGCTCAGCAGGGTTGTCATTTGGCGCTGAGTGATATCAATGAACAGGGTCTGGCGCAAACGCTCGAATTGCTCAAAGAGAGTGATGTTCGTGTCACCATTCAGAAAGTAAACGTAGCTGAATTGGAACAGGTACATAACTGGGCGGCACAGGTTGAACAGGATCATGGCAGTGTCAATATGATCTTTAACAACGCTGGCGTTGCGCTGGGTTCAACCGTTGAAGGGGCATCTTATGAAGAACTAGAATGGATCGTCGGAATCAATTTCTGGGGCGTGGTGTATGGCACCAAAGAATTTCTGCCACTGATCAAGAAAACTGGCGATGGCCATATCATCAATATTTCCAGCCTGTTTGGTCTGACTGCTCAACCGACCCAGTCTGCTTATAATGCGACCAAGTTTGCGGTACGTGGTTTTACTGAATCCTTGCGTCAGGAACTGGATCTAGAAAATTGTGGAGTGAGTGCACTGTGTGTACATCCGGGCGGTATCCGTACCAATATTGCCAATGCGGCAAAAATGAATAACAGTCTGCTGACTTTAGGTATGAATCCGGAAAAATCAGCCCGTAATTTTAATAAATTATTGCGTTGTCCACCTGCAGAAGCCGCTCGTCAAATTCTGGAGGCGGTACAAAAAGACAAACGCCGTCTGCTGATTGGTAATGATGCCAAAGCAATTGACCTGATCCAGCGGATCTTGCCAACTGGTTATCAGCATGTCACTGCACTGGCGACCCAGTTTGGTAAAAAGAAGAAAAAGTCTGCTTAAAAAAATGCAAAACAGACCCGCGAAAGCGGGTTTTTTTATCGCTGTGATAGGGGCTAATTTTTTGCAAAGGAGAGTATTAACTACTGTAATGCTTTAGGCACGTAAAAAAACCTGCATTTAAATCAACGCTTCAACCGTTTTTTTCTTCCAGACAAACTGATAATACAGTCCCTGCAAAATACACAGGCTGACAAAGGCCAACGCATAGGCATACCAGATACCTTCCAGACCCCACCACCGGCTAAACAGATAAGCGGCGGGAACTTCAATACAGAGAATGGCAAAAATGTTGATTAACATTGGCACGGTCACCGTACCACTCGAGCGCATGATCGAAGCAAAAATGGCACTGGCACCAAAGAACAGAATCGACCACAGCACAATAAACAGCAGTTGTTGTCCCAGTACTACAACCTTAGGATCGGTAATAAACAGCGCCATCAGATATTTGGAGAACAGGTAGGCCAGAATCACCAGACCGCCGGTAAACAGGATATTCATACTCAGCGCAGTCCGGGTCACTTTATTGAGCAGATCCGATTTACCTGCGCCAATCGCTTGCGCACCAAATACAGATGCGGCAATTGCAATCGACAAAGCCGGAAATTGAATATAATTTAAGACCTGATTGACTGCACCATAGGCCGCTGTTGCTTCTGCGCCATAGCGGTTGACCAGTCCGACAATTACCAGTCCGGCAACTGAAGTCGTGACCATTTGCACACCAGTAGGAACCCCCAGTTTCAAGATCATTCTGCTCAACTGTGGTTGATGACGAATATTTTTTAATAAGGCCCAGTCCAGCTTGAGCGGATGTTGCCTATAGTTCAAATACAGGATTAAAAACAACAGAACCGCCAGATTTCCCAGAATGGTGGCAATCGCCGGTGAGATAATGCCCATTTTAGGAAAGCCAAAATAACCGGCAATCAGGACCGGTGTCACCACCAAACCGACCCCAATGGTAAGTGCGGAAGCAAACAGGGGCGTGGTACTATCCCCAACACCGCGCAAGATGGAAGTATAAATAATATAGATAAAAATTAAGGGACTACCCGCCAGCATCCATTGTACATAGGGCAAGGACAAATGCATTACATCAGGATCTGTGCCAAGGGCCAAAAGAATATTCTCAGCAAAAATTACCCCGAAAAGCGCAATCAAGCTGCCGCCAATCAAGGTCATAAATAAAGTTGAACCGACCACACAGCGCACTTTTTCTATATTTTTTCCACCCCAAGCCTGTCCAATCAGTACGGTAGAACCGGCAGACAAACCAATCACAAAGGCCATCAGACAAAACAGGATCGGGAAAAAAACGGCAACAGCAGCAATCGCATTCACTCCGAGCATTTGTCCCACAAAAACCGTATTGATCGTGCCGGAGAGACTTTGCAGGATATTGGTCGCAATTAATGGCAACAGAAAAACCAGAAAGGCTTTCCATAAATTCTGTTGATGAATCAGTGAGTGCTGTGCCATGCGACATCCTGTGATTGAATTATCATCTATTTATTGATGCAGCTATTATTCGGCAGAATATAAAAAAAAGCCTTAGCTTTTAAGTAACTAAGGCATTTATTTTATGAGATTTTTAGTTAAAAAATGAGTTAAACCTTTGAAAGAATTTGACCTGCCTGGATCAAGGTTTGTTCTTTTTTTGCAAAGCAGAACCTGAGCAGACGTAAATCTGCAGGGGGGTGTTGGTAGAACGCGGAGACTGGAATCGCCACAATCCCATGTTGTTCTGCCAGAAAATGGCACATGGACAGATCATCGAGCTCAGGCCGAATCTCTGAATAATCTAAGTTCTGAAAATAAGTTCCTTGAGAGGGTGTCCATTTAAAGCGTGACATTTCAATGGAGGAGTTAAATAAATCCCGTTTGTTTTGGTAGAAAGAGGACAGTTCGCGTATATGCTCAGGATGCAGTTGCATATATTCCGCCAAGGCGACCTGAACGGGTGTCACACCGCAGAAGCTGGCAAACTGATAAATCTGTCTGAACATTTTCATCAGTGCCGGTGCAGCAATACAAAATCCGGTTTTCCAGCCAGTGACATGGAAGGTTTTACCAAAAGAGCCAATCACGAAGCTACGCTCGCGAAGTTCTGGAAATGACCAGGCCGAATAGTGCTGAACGCCGTCAAAAACCAGATGTTCATAGACTTCATCGGACAGCACCACAATATTGCGCTCGCGAATCAGTTCGATCAGTTGCTGCCAGTCTGCCTTGGACCAGACACTCCCACTCGGGTTATGCGGAGTATTCACGACAATCATGCGGGTACGGTCATTAATGGCATCTTTGACCTGATTCCAGTCCACAGAAAAATCAGGATGCTGCAAAGCAATATGCACTGGCTTTGCCCCGACCAGTTGTACCGCAGGTCCATAACTGTCGTAGCTGGGATCGAAAATAATGACTTCTTCACCGGCGCGCACTGTGGCCTGAATGGCACAAAAAATCGCAATCGTGGCCCCAGGGGTAATCGTGATTTCCTCGACAGGGTCAATAATCAGTTGATCACGTTGCTGATAGAGATCTCCCACCAGACTTCGCAAGACTGGCAGACCATCTCCCGGGGCATACTGGTTAAATCCGTTCTGGCTGGCCCGGTTTAAAGCTTCAATCAAGGCAGGAGGCGCTGCAAAGTCCGGAAATCCTTGAGAAAGATTCAAGGCTCCGAGTTTTTGTGCCAAGGCCGACATGGTACTAAAAATGGTCACGCCCAAATTAGGTAATTTAGAAGGGAGTTCCAGCATGTCCTTGGCCTTGAAGAATGAGATCTGAATGAGTGTAACAGCAAGTTCCGTATAGGATAATCAGAAAAATAGGGAATATTGGGCAATATTTTTAATTAAGATGTACCACATGCAATTTAAGATTTTTAATTGAAGGGCCATAAATTAAAGGCCTAATTATGTGAAATGCATCGTGAACTGGACGAAATGGATAACTTTTCCTAAAATCTGCCGCACAATAATAAAGCTTAAAATTATAACTATAAAATGCCAAAACCTATCCATATGCTGGTGGAGCAGCTCGGGCTTAAGCGACAGCATCGTGCGCTACATTTACAGTTTTCACATCCTCCTTTAAATCATCAGGTTTTGATTCAGCGTATTGAGGGTCAGCATCAGATCAATCAAGGCCTGCAGGCTGAACTGATCTGTCTTTCCACTCATGCTCATATTGCCTTGAAACAGTTTATCGGCTGTCGGGTGGCCATTGATCAGGTCACAGACCGGGGTGAACTTTTCCGGACTACGGGCATTATTACTGCAGCCAGTCAAGGGCAGAATGATGGAGCTTTGACCCTGTATAAATTGACGCTAAATGATCCGACTGCACTCTGGCAGAAGCGCCGTAACAGTCGGGTTTTTATGAATAAGACGGTGCGCGAGATCAGTGAAATCCTGTTCAGTGAATGGCAAAACAGAAGTGTATTATTCGCGGCCAGTCTCAGCCTGGATTTGACAGGACTCAGCCGGGACTATGATGTCCGACCTTTTGTAATGCAGTCGAATGAATCGGATTATGATTTTCTGACCCGTTTATGGCGTAGCGAAGGAATTAACTGGCTGATTGATGAAAGGCAATTAACTGTGCCTGTATCAGCCAGCGAGATTCAAGATCAGCTTTTAAAACTGGTAGATCATTCCCAATATTTTTCAGCTTTAAAACGCCGCTCCATCCGGTTTCATCGCAGTCATGCCACCGAACAGCTCGACACGCTGAACAGTCTGATTGCGGTACGTCAGCTCAATCCGAATAGTACCCAGACCCAGCGTTGGCATGCCCAGCAACTTGCCCAGGATCAAAGCCAGCCTTTATTCAGTAATCATCAGCAAAGTGATATCCATGCAAATGCCACTCTTCAGCTTGAAGATGCGTGGAACATCAGTCCGGCTTGGACCGGCGACTTAAATCATGAGGATCAGGTGACAGCATCTGGTATAGCCCAACTGGATCGACTCAATCAGCAGCTCAGTGACTATCATGCTTTGCAGTCTAAATATTTTAAAGCCAGTAGCAGCGTACGAGATGCTCAGGTTGGATACTGGTTTGAACTGCAACAGCATCCTGAAATTGATCAGCATCCTGCCCATCAACGTGAATTTCTGATTTTAGCTAAGCGGTTTTATAACCAGAACAATTTACCCAAAGATATCTTATCTCAGCTGGACAGTTTGCTTGAGAAGAGCGGCTGGCAGATGACACAGGAGGAACGACAGGCCAATGAACTACAGATGGTGCGCCGTGAAATCCAGGTTGTTCCTGAGTACCACCCCTTCATTCATCGGCCTGCTGCATATCCGCAACGGGCTCGAGTGGTCGGACCTGAAGGTGAAACGATTCATGTCGATGCATGGGGGCGGGTGAAAGTTCGTTTTCTGTTTACCCGGAGTGAGGATCATCAGCATGATGGCGGCGCAGGTAGCAATGACAATGATAGCGATTCTGCTTGGGTGGATGTTTTGACCCCTTGGGCGGGTGAGGGTTATGGCATCAGGTTGCATCCGCGAATTGGCGAAATTGTAGTGATTGACTTCTTTGAAGGTGATATCGACCGGCCCTTTGTGGTGGGACGGATTCATGAAGCAGAACGGCATCCGACCATGTTTTTTGATGCAAAAGGAGAACTTCCTGCGACCAAAAAACTCAGTGGCATCCGTTCTCAGGAGGTCGATGGGGATGGCTTTAACCAGTTGCGTTTCGATGATACCCCTGAACAGATTAGTGCGCAGCTGCAAAGTAGTCATGCAGCCAGTCAGCTCAATCTGGGAAATCTAAGCCATCCTAAAGAAAGTGAAAGCAGCGAAGGTCGAGGAGAAGGTTTTGAACTAAGGACAGACCAGTGGGGTGCCATACGTGCAGGGAAAGGCTTGCTGATTTCCACTTATGGGCAAGAGTCAGCCGCAGGCAATCACCTGGATGCTGACTCAGCCAAAGAACAGCTTGAATCGAATCTCAATCATAGTAAAGCCTTGAGTGATATTGCAGAAAAACAGCAGACTGATCCGCTGGAATTTTTTGATAGTTTAAAACAGTTTCTGAATCAGATTGAAGCTGAAGACCGGGGCAAAGCTACTGCATTTAAACAGGCGGTGATGCTGTTAACCGCACCCCAATCGATTGCACTGAGCACAAAGGAAAATATCCATTTATCCGCTGATCAGCAAATCAATCAGAGTGCGGGGGACAATATTCATTTTTCCACACAGAAATCTTTAGTTGCTCATGCACAGGACCGGATCAGTTTGTTCGCTGCTCAAGAAGGCGTAAGTGTCTATGCAGCTCAAGGCAAAATTGAAATACAAGCCCAAGATGATGCAATTGAAGCGATTGCCCGCAAGGTAATCAAGCTTATTTCGACTGAAGACAAGATCGAAATCACCAGTCCGAAGGAGATAGTACTGACCGCTGGAGGGTCTCAAATTAAGATCAATGGCGGTGGAGTAATGGTCACAACTGGTGGAAAATTTGAGTGTAAGGCAGGGAAGCATAATTTTATGGGAGGGGCTAAAGTCTCTTATGAAATACCTCAGCTTCTGAATAATGCTTTATATAGCAATAGGCTAGATATATATGATCTATTTTGGCAGTCCGATTTCAGTTCAATAAATTATAAAGCTTTTATTCCTGATACTAATTCGTATATTTCAGGTCAGCTTGATACGCATGGTCGTACTGGAAAAATTACTACAGCTGATCCCTCTAAAGTAGAAATTTTGGTAGGGCTCAATGATGAATGGGGATTAAGTGTCCAAGGTTATGATGTTGATGACCTGATTGAGCAGAATAATAAATAGGATATAAAAATGACAAATAAGTCTTTAGCAACCATACAAATTCTAGATTTGTTAGGCAATCCAATTCCTAAAGTTCAATATGAAGTCAAAAATAGTAAGACAGGTCAACATGTAGTAAAGGGTTCTACCAATTCCAAGGGGTGCCTTTATGAAATTCAAAGAGACAAAGGAACGGTTTTAGACATATATGTCAAAAGCCTTTTGGGTGGAGGTATGAAAAAAGTTCAGACCTTCATAATGGCGAAAGACCGTATGCTGGTTACGGTTATAAGTCCTAAAATTCTCTTGGATTTAAAAACAGTAGAAAATAATGGAAATAAAGGAAGTTATAAACGTAAAACACATAAGGTTAAAAAAGGTGAAACTTTATCATCTATTGCACAACAGTATCACACCACAATCCGAGTGCTCGAAAGGCTGAATGGGATAAAAGATGTCAATAAAATCAGCATAGGACAAGTAATTAAACTTCCAATTAATATGCCTGCTACAGGAAATAATACAAGTATTGATAGAAAGCCAAACCCTCAAAAAAATGCTTCTCAGAATAATAAGTCTCAATCATCAGAGAAAAGTAAAAAAGAGACTAAACAGGCTGATAAAGGAATTGTGAATACAGTTGAAGAGTATGAGAAGAAAGCATTAGAGCAGCTTAATGAATGGTATGAAGAAGGTAAGAAAGCTTTATCGGATGCAATAAAAATTGATATGAAAGAGGATCGCAGTCAGGATGGCGGAACACCGAAAACTGATACTTCCAATTTATGTAAAACTAATCCTCAATGTATATCTCAAGGCAAAAGTGAACTTATTAGAGAGGTTAATATCAGGCTAGCAGGCTTTGGTGGCGCATTACCTACAGATGAATTTACTCCTTTAACAGCGGAATGTATAAAACAATTTCAACGGGATTATATGGGGGTTCCTGAAACTGGAAAAATATGCGGAAGTTTTTTAGCAGCTTTAGATAAGTTCCGTGATGAATATGGAATTGCTAAATTTATAGATTCTTTTAAATGTTCATGCGGTAAGTGTAGTGGATTTGGAATGAGACGGATCGGTACGTTTACATTCGAAAACTATCAGAAAACCTCAGGAAAATATGTAAAAGTTCAAAAAACTCTTAAGGAATCAGAAGGGATGCATCGAAGCCTTGTGTGGGGGTTAAAAGCAATGATGTTCTACTTTGATAAGAAAAGTAATCCTCAAGGATATAAAATATCTAAAATATCATCAGGTTATCGTTGTATAGATAATAACTTAAAAAAGAGAAGAGCTACAACTAATCATATGGGTACAGCTATAGATATAGTTATCTATAATAAAAATAGTCAAGTAGTTAGTCTAGATGAATTGGAAAATACAGTCAGAAAAGAATGGTTTTGCACATATTTAAACGCAACGATGGGGTGGTCGAATAATAGATTTGGATTAGAGCGCTTATCTCATGGAGCAACTACTTGGGTTCATTTAGACGTAAGAGAGTTTTCAGATGAATTTAAAATCGATAAGTTATTTTCCAAGACTGCAAATGGTTTAAATGGTGATTATCTAGTTAATTTGTTTAGAAGAGACGGTAAGGCTAGTACAATTTTAGGATGCACTGGACTTGCGGCTGCGCCTATGAACAGCCCAGCTTTAAAGGACAGTTCTTTAGAAGAATTGATCAAGCAACTAGGTTCTGCAATTTCACATGGTGAAGGGAATTACGAATCATACAATACAGGAACTATTAAGAATAAAGTGATACATTCCTTTTTGTATCCAGCAAAAGGTACAGTCACTAATAAAACAATTAATCAAATTATTGAAAGTTATACTTTGTCTCCTAGAGATACTTCTAGAATGTTTGCGGTGGGTAAATATCAGATAACTCCAGATCCTATGAGAGAGGCAAAATTAAAACTTAAACTAAGCGGAAATGAGAAATTTGATGAAAATCTACAAGAAAGAATTTTTCGAGATTACCTGATTCCTTCGAAAAGGCCTAAACTAGGAAATTTTGTTCTTAAAGGGATTGGAAATACGGAAGATGCTCAATATGAAGCAGCAAAAGAATGGGCATCCATCGCTACTCCAAAAGGCTATCAAATTAGCCAAAACTGTGGTGGTCATGTTTCAGATGGCACTAAATCTTTTTATGAAAGTACTGCTAATCATGCTAATAAAAAATCAACAGAAATGGTTAAAGAAATTTTAGAAAAAATTAATAAATATCATAAACAATAGTAGACGTGTGAGATATAGAATGAATAAAAAAATTAGTATATTATTATTTTTTGGTTTTTTTTGTATGGTGGGTGGTAATGCAAAAGTAATTGAAAGTAATAAGGCATCAAAAATAAAAGTACAGCCTTGTGGATTTGACTATGATATTGACAATTATTATTGTAAAGCTGAAAATATAAAGTTATATGAAAATAATATTGGTAAAAATGTAAATTACAATAAAAATTATACAGTTATTAAAATTGATGATGGGAAGTATACTCGACTAGCGGCTTTGAACCAAAAAACATTAATTATCTATCCCTTGAATTATAAAATTGAAAAAGAAAAATCACAAATTAAATTCTCCAGTTCCAATGGAAATTTATGTGTTACCGGTAATTTATATAGCTATCGGAATACTTATAATGATTCAAAAATATGCTTTAGAATTATAGAGGATGCATTTGTAAAAATAAGCATTGATGAAAATATAAAATATATAAGTTTATCTAACTTTAAACAAATTTTGTTGCCAAATTCTTCAGATTACTTTAATCAATGTTTGAAAATTAATTCGAAAAATAAGTGTGAGAAACTTAGTGACTCAGAAAATCATATTTATAGATTTGATGAGATAAAGAAAAACTCTCAAGAAATAGGAGATGTTTTAAATAATGAAAAAATAAAAAAACTGAATTTAGATGGTTTTAAATTTTTACCTTATTCAGAAAAATCTCAATATTTAATAGGTGAAAAATATGAAGATACAGATGAAGAGTCTTCATCTGTATATTATCTCATTAAAATAAAGCCTGATATTGAAGTGGCTTTGTTGCACAAAGCTATTCTTGAGGGCTTCTTTAGCAATATAATTTCCAGATGAAGAAGCCTGCACCTAAAACTTACCGTACAACCAATTGGTCCTCGTATAACCAAGCTTTAATCAAGCGAG
>NZ_VPDG01000012.1:0-99816 GCF_013417805.1 Acinetobacter sp. YH12226
GCTTCTTGCGTTCATCGGCCCTGGCCGCCACGCCGGCGTGCAGGCTGGACCCGGCTACCTTGCCAATCCCGTCACCGAACGGATCACCACTGGTCGGCAGAGTTTGCAAAGTGAACACCTTTCGCCCCGCCTGTGAACCGACAGCGATACGGTAAGTGATCGAGTGCCCCAGCAGGGGTGTCATCGGGTCGTCATCCACCGCATCCGAGGCCAGATAGCTGTTTTCGACATCCCGTTCCAGCAGGCCTTGCCGTTCCAGATAGCGACCCACCCGGTGGGCGATGGTGTGCGTCAGCTGGGTGAGCTCTGGGCTGGTCGGCGCCTTGACCCAGCGGAAACGCGCTGAGCCGTGGGATTGCTCGACATACACACCGTCGAGAAACAGCATGTGGAAGTGAACATTCAGATTGAGCGCCGATCCAAAACGCTGGATCAGGGTGACCGCGCCCGTCTTGGCCACTTGGTGGGTATGGCCCGCTTTCTTGACCAGGTGCGTGGCAATGACGCGGTAAACGATGCCCAGCACCCACCCCATGATCTCGGGCCGGCTGGCAAACAGGAAACGCAGCTGAAACGGGAAGCTCAACACCCACTGACGCATGGGTTGTTCAGGCAGTACTTCATCAACCAGCAAGGCGGCACTTTCGGCCATCCGCCGCGCCCCACAGCTCGGGCAGAAACCGCGACGCTTACAGCTGAAAGCGACCAGGTGCTCGGCGTGGCAAGACTCGCAGCGAACCCGTAGAAAGCCATGCTCCAGCCGCCCGCATTGGAGAAATTCTTCAAATTCCCGTTGCACATAGCCCGGCAATTCCTTTCCCTGCTCTGCCATAAGCGCAGCGAATGCCGGGTAATACTCGTCAACGATCTGATAGAGAAGGGTTTGCTCGGGTCGGTGGCTCTGGTAACGACCAGTATCCCGATCCCGGCTGGCCGTCCTGGCCGCCACATGAGGCATGTTCCGCGTCCTTGCAATACTGTGTTTACATACAGTCTATCGCTTAGCGGAAAGTTCTTTTACCCTCAGCCGAAATGCCTGCCGTTGCTAGACATTGCCAGCCAGTGCCCGTCACTCCCATTCAGTACTTAATGAAAGCTACGGAACAACTAATAAATTTTATGGTTTGCATCTCACCCAAGAAGAAGCAGAAAAAACCATCCCGAAATTATTAGAACGTACTCAAAAGTATTTAAACCATAAAAAAGGTTAATACCCTTGCGTTGATCAGCTAATTGATCAACTGCTGGCTTTATAAACGCAAACGATGTTTTTTTAGTTGATTAAAATAATCCAAAACTTAATTTTGATAATTCAGCACCCATAATTCTACTAATGCATTTCCATCAAGCCTTAATTCAAACCATATTCAATTAACAATGAATTAACACCACTACGGCGTTATTTCTTAAATGTGGTATATGGCTTTACCCACCCCCTACTCGTCTATGGCTAATTGTTCCAGTGTCAGTCAAAAAATGAAATATAATTCATTCTCAAAAATGAGAATCTGTTCACAAATGGGAACGCGAAGCAGCCTTAATTTTAAAAATACCAGTTCATCTAGACTAAATTTGAGTAAGTCTGATTAATATTGAATAAAAAACCTAAGTTTTTCGCCGTATGTTTTAATCTTCAATGGTTTAACTTTAATGAAATTTTTTTTAAATAAACTAATTTAGTGGATTTTGACCGTTATAATGGTTTTATCTCGAGGCATATTGCCTTAAACTTGGAGCCGTGTGATATTAAAACTATCTAGTATCTTTTCTCATGAAGCTAGGATTGAATCCCTTGTTATTCAATTTGAAGCCGATTATCAAACTGCACTAAAGCAAGGTTTAGATATTTACTTTGGCGTTGGCTATGCAACTAATGAGGATAGTCAATCTATACAGGCGTATCTTGTGAAAGATAAGGAGATTTATAAAAAGCATTACTGGAGTTGGGAATACCCAAGAACACCACACAAAATTGAAAAAACTAAAGCTGAGCACCGCCATTGGTTAAACCTAGCTGATGTACGAAACGCTGCGCTCGAGGCGAATATTACAAATGAAGCAGATCTACAATCTGTTTTACAACGTTCATTCGCTACAATATAAAAAGGTAATCTAAATGATAAAAAAAAGTGTGGGTTTTGAACGTGCTTCTGATGTTCAAGCCATCGTTTACTCAGTAAATGATGGATCTGCAGTTTTTGTCGTACCAAATGGCTTTGTGGTGCTGGAGGTTCCATTGTCACAAACTCAAGCCGAGTACTTCAAGATGTATGAGAAGTCACCTAATGTATTTGTGTTGCACGGTAAGGCAAAATTCCATTACGTGTGTGATTGTGAAGTTGAACTGGTTGGCTTTAGTATAGAAAAATCTAAGCTAACAAATCAATTGGTCAATCCAAGCTTATTTAGCCACATTGATAAACCTGCAGTCAGTATAGATTGCGTCTATGATGATATGTCTGCACCAACTATAAGCCCTGGCTTTTATTGTTAATTAGCTGGTATAAAAGTAGCCCGAAATTCGGGCTTTTAATTTGTCTGAAGACAAGTTATTTCAACTCGCACGGCGCTTTAATTCTGATGTTATTTGCCCAAGAAAAAACATCCGAACCTTTTTGTGGGAAAGGCTGACTCTTAGAATACTGCAACCAACACACCGAATTATGGGTTGGATCTTGTGCCTTACGTTTTTCACGTAATTTAATCAGGCTTTCTCTTAACGCTGCAGTATCGTATTTTGGATCAAGTGACATAAAACCTACCGCAAACAGATCCGCATAAGATTCTCGCCATAGTTGCGTTTTACCGCTACTTTCAGCGGTTACAAAGGTAGATACATCATCCATCTTTACTTTGGACCGATCAGACGGCGCAATTGAATTTAATGCTTTAAGTGGCTGGCCAAGTTCACCAGGCACATCGGTCGCACGATCTAAACAGTGAGATAACTCGTGCGCTAATATCAGCATTTCCCAATCGTTGTAGCTTACATCGGTTTTTGCTTCTTTATACATGGTGTTCATGCTGGTTTTAGACATATTCACCAGGCAATATCCTGTACTAGATCTTAATGAAGCTGGAGAAGCTTGCGGTATATCTAAGGAAGTTAAAGCCCAACTTTCGTTAAAGTCACCTAACACAAGTGGCGCGTTGTAGTTTTCCTTGGCAAACTTTTGTAGTTGATTGAAGTTACTACCCGGTACCATCGCAGCAATATGGTCATGGTTGAACTGTTTCTTTTCTAGCGTTTTGAAACACCATATAAAACCATATGACAGTAGAAACATTAGGAATGGAACAACAGCAACAGAGAGCATAAGTAGCATAAAGTTTTCGTCTAGTCGCTTGGTTCGGTCTTTGGTCTTAATATAAGGTGTTGCCAAGCACCAGCTGAGCACTACTGTCATCAAGATTAAAATAACAAGAAAAGTCATGGTGTAGCCAACTGGTTGAATAAACGTAAAGGCAATCCACGCAAAACAAGTTAGGACGGTTAAGGTCCACAAAATGATGTTTAAAATGATTTTTGTTTTCACGCCGTTGGCATCCCTAATCTATAAAAATAAATGTGGCCCATTAAACGGGCCATATTGAGTCTGTTCTCTTCATCATCGCCAATGTGGTCGATATAAATATATTAATAAACCATCAAAGCTAAAAACTTTTCTTAAAAATTTAAGATGCCTGCACACCAGGATAATCGTTGTAGTTGCCATCAATAAATTGATTGGTAGATTTACTGACATCATCATACCAAATCGGCATGCATTTCGACTTGTCAGTTTGATCGATGGCCATGTATGGAAGTCCTAATTCGTTTTGAATCAATTCAGCATCCATAAATGGCTCAAGAACCTTCATAGGAATGGAAAACAAACACTCAACATACCCATTATCATGAATGACCTTCCGGCTGGCTTTAGAAGCACTGTCAAAGCGCAATGCATTCCACAAGTGAGAAGCTTCATTGATGGTATGTGGTTGTTTTAGGTAATTAGGATTTTCAGACGCATAGATCGACAGTGTATTCACATCAATCATCAGCTTAAGTACACCTGAACCGACCATATGTTCAATCGGTATATACAGCATGATAGCGCCGTATCCTAAGCTTCGTTTTTTAGCATCTGGATGTTCACCAATACCACCAATAACGCTATGAATAAGAATAGGTAGAGTTGTGTTCATTTTATAAACCTTTCAATAGTTTTATATCTCTTTATACATTTGATACCGCGTATAGCAGATATATAACACGGCGATGTTAATAGAGATTGCATACAGCCATTAATATTGATTAATGACTTCATCCATCACATAAATTGAGTAGTTGTACTGGTCTAAGCGATATTTGCTTTCTTCAGTATGTTCACTGGCCAATGCTTGTAGTTGAGTTTCGTTCATGGAAGAAGCATAGCGGTTACGGATTGATTTAAGCTGGCTCAATTCTAAACGTCCAGTACTCTTGGTCAGATTGCTGACAGTTGTGAATAGATCCTGGTCATATTCTTGCAATTCACCATACAGCCAAGCAAGGTGTTCTGCATTGATGTATGGGTTATTTTTTTCATAGTAGTTTTTCAGTTTGAATAAACTCAAACCACATATGAACACAGCAACTATAAGGCTAATGACAAGCCCCTCACCGAGTTTAAGTAGGTATAGGAATATAAAGATACTAATCACGCCAATGGCAATAGAGATATATCGCATGGTTTGATTTTGGAACATTTCTAACATGGGCATTACTCACTTTTTGTAATGTTGTTTTGATAAAGATGGTCTATTTGAGCGATGGCAAGTTTCATGCGTTCCGTGGTGCAAGTCAGGTCGTCATCAAAACGATGGTTGAATTCAACAATCCCCTGTTCTTCCATGTCTTGCATTTCACGCTTAGCATTACTTAAGCCTTTTTCTATACCAACCAGATTCAAGTTAAAGAAGTCTTCTAGTAGCTTTTCACTCTCAATGATTTGTTTGAGCTCAGTAACATAGACTTCAGTTTTCTTTTTGCTGATTTCCGCAGCCATCGCATAACGAAAGTTGCCGTTTACAACAACAGTTTTGAGGTCTGGTGAATATTCGTTGTATTCACTTGGAATTCGACTAACGGACTGGACGGCGTGACTCCAGCCATACTTCTGAAAATATTCAATTCCCGTCATGGTATATACCTACGATTGTTCTTTTTTAAGTTCAATAACAGCCAATAACGCTTTGTTTTGGCGTTCCAATTCATATTGTTTTTGGCGGTCTACATTTTGGCGATCGAAAAGTTCTCTAATCTGCTGTTTGTAGTGGTTGTCATAGTACGAATAGGCTTTACGTTCTGCTTTTCTACGTGCAATGCGAACTTTGGGATGCCAGTTGAATTCTTTGTCGTCTGCATAACCCCTCATGAACTCAACCAGTTTGCTATCACCACGCATTTTACAAACCTTAATGAAGCCCATTTCTAAAACTGTAATTGGCGCACGGCGCGGATCTCCAAACTCCCAACGCCGTTTAATCCCAAAGCCACACATCTCTATTTGAACCGTAATCATGGTTTAACCTTTATCAAATGTTTGAGCTTCTGGATCTTCGACATTAAATCTGGACCATCACTTTCATGGTAAGCAAGGTGTTCATTAACGAATGTGATAAAAGCATCCAATTCAGTTTGAATCGTTGCCAATTGATTGCGTAACCACTGGCATGTGGCTTCATCTTGTTTTATCGCCGTTTCAAGCAATCCTCTCGCATGTTCATAGGCATTTGCCTCACCTTGCGCCACCATATCTGCAGATGATTTCCAATCGCCCCATTTCTTATTCCAAAAGTCATCAAGCAGCTGCAGTAATTTTTCTACTTCCAATTGGTCATCGCTGATGGCTGGTGTTTGCATTTGATAGATAGACTTTTTAGTTTCTACTTCACTTTGCATCCAACCATCACGAAAAGCTTCCCATTTCGCCTGATGCACCCAAGAAGAATAATTGCCACTGGCCAACAGACTACCGACCACGCCGTATTTATTTTCAAAAGCGCTACGAGCTTCAATTTCTGAAGCAATGTTTTCATTCATGTTCATTGTTATTCACCGTCCGTAATTCAATTTCAGTTGAAGTGGCTAAACGGATGGTACGCTTGGCATATGCGATGCATCCGTAAAAAGTGGAACCGTGCGGATTGATTAGGTCCACGTACAAATGGCGAGTGGTGATGCGGTTGATCTAGAGCAATGCGTATCAATCATGCTGACTATCCCCATGAAGCAAAGGCACTTGTAATGAGATTTTTGTTTCCTTCATCTCATGAAGTTTTTGAATCGCACGTTCTGGATCTATCACCCATGCATCAAAGAGCAGTTGTGTGACAAAAGAAAACTTCTCACCAACTTTGCGGAACGGTGTGCCGTGGCTATTCAGGAATTGTTCAAACACAAGATATTGCTGTTCGATGGCCTGGTTAAGTTCAAACAGGTCAATACAGCCCTCTATCAAGTTGTACTCACCTAAAGCATTCGGCATAAACATCCATTTACGCTCATGGGTTAAGCCATCTACATGTAGGTAGGCATGTTTGTTGAGGCTAGTCCACTCAGGTTTCATCATGACGTAGGTGTTGTACTCGTCATCTTCAAGATAGTTGTAGTGGGTAGCATCAACGGGTTTCTTTGCTAAAACAGAAATGGCCTGTTCAAGTGTCAGACCGAGAATGAGTGCATGTGGTGTAGTTGATGATTGGTGATCCATATTCCCTACCCCTTAGATTGTCGGGCTAGTCGGTTTAGGACCACTCAAACAAATTTCGTTTTGAACGTGATTGTAGATCTCAGCCAAGTGAGGTCGTGTGCTAAAGAATTGATCTTCTGATGTATCAGAGAGGTTAGCACTCATGACTGTGAGTAGTGCTTCATTTTTGAATTGCGCTTGAACCGCCGACTTTAATGCACCATTCAATGAAGCATGCAGATTGTTGAATAGCGAAATAACACGGGCATTCTGATCATTCTTTTTGAAGAAGATAAAATTAACTTCACGTTCACGGAAAAACACCAGCTGATATTCAAGCCCTGATTCTGATAAATCATTCCCCATATCAATCAATGCATCATCTGGCACGGCGAACGCAGCGTATTTTGAATCAAAGTTTTGAAGTGCTTTACTTGAGATTAGATTCAAACTTACTTTGCCTTGAATCGGCACACATTGGCTCAGTTTCTTAGCCAAGTAATGTGCAGCAGCCATGTGATGTGATCCACCAGCATTTTGAACAAAAATCTTAGGACTCCAGCCATAGATAAAAAATTGATCAGTGGTTGTATCTGGAGAGTTCAATAAACGGATTTCTGGCCATAACAACATTCGATCTAAATTTTCCATACTCACATCACTAATGTAATCAGGGCATGCGTTTTTTACAAAATCATCAATGCTACGGTACTGGCTTAAATCCGACTTGGAATTTGAGAAGCCCCCAATTTCAGATAGGTCAAGTAAGCATGGTGTTTCAAGATGAATGATTTCTGCAAAAATCGGATTAAATACTTCAGCCAATTCTTCAGCAAAGGTAGAGATGTAGAACGGCTTATGATTTTGCGTATCTTGACCAAGGTAGCTGATGGAATCGTTATCTTTGGCATGTGGATTCAAAACAATGTTTTTGCCTGGTACAAAATTAGTAGGAGATATACCAGTCATACAAAGAGAATCTTTGATTTGATGAAAAGGGAAAACATCGGTCATGGCGATGCTGTCAGAATTGACTAAACGGGTATCAATAAAGGGTTTTAACTTGAGATTCTTATAAAGCTTATGTTTTGCTGAAAATACCGAAAGTAAAGTGTCTAACATTTTAAGCACTCCATTGATTAATGCTTTATTAAAACTAATAAAGATATATTAATACAGAAAGTGCTTATAAGTATTTTTTTGGAAAATTAATTTAAGAATTGCGGTTGAGTGGTATTAGTTGCAAGTGGTTGTACGGCGTTGTTATCGACAGACTTTGAGTACTGTTGCACTTCAACAATTCGCACACCTTTAACGTGTAAACGTGTTTTATAGTCAGTCATTCCAAGTGTTTGTAAGTCGTCTAGCTGTTCTTTAGTCATTGCCTATATCCTGTATATTGGATGTGATTTAAGGGCAATTTAATTGATGTATTAAGGATTGTAAAGGGTAAAACACAGTTCATTAAACTTTTTATGAAATGGTATATACCGATTAAGCCTAAAACAAAACAAGGTTTTAAAAAGTGGTTTAGTTATGTTTAAGAATACGCACGTTAAAACTAAGTTATTATATTAAAATGCATCTAAACTAGGGTTAAAACCAAACTGGATGCCAATATGTGTTCAAACATTGAATCTTACGCCGTGAACCTATCCAATGTACCTAAAGCTATCTCTTGCTTGAATATGTATGACTTTCAAACGTTAGCACTAGGACCAACCTATTTACCCCGATTTATCACTTGCAGATCGCCACATTCCATATACGGCGCTATTGGTTGCATTTGATGTGAATGCGTCTGAAAAGTTTCGCTTAATCGAAATGATGGTGCCTGAAGCCATTCCGCTGTCGCAGTTGTTGTTATTGGCCATATTCAATGAAACGCCGTATAAGAGCGAATATGAAATAGCCCAATACATGCCGAGTGATGAATTAAGGCGTATTAAGTACAAACAGCTCACCCAAAAAAACTAAAGGCTGGATAACCAGCCTTATGTCTTCTACATGGATGCGTTTAGTCATCCTTTTTTTTGATTGTAATGCCTGATCGTAATGAAGCTGAAGAACCTTTTGAACCAAGTATCACCAACAATTTTTCAAAAGTAACGCATTCGTGCGAGAACGGGTTTTTCATCAAAGCTTTTTCAAACTTAGCTGCATACTGTTGTTCTACGAATTCCATTTCATTTTTAGTGCTATGTGAGATGGCTTGATCAAGACTGGCTTTGTTTTCCGCAATGTATTGTGTCTGATCTTCAGGTTTTACATGGCGTGGTATCTGAACAAGCTGATATTCAGTAATTGGCGCAACGGTTAAGTCATATCCTGTTAGGATCTCTTTCAATTCATCATAGTAGCTGTCTAGGTTCATTGGTGTGATAACGGCGCGAGTCACAGTTTCAACATCACTTTCCTGTTGAGCCTGTTCAGGTTCGCTTATACGTTCACCATAGATATTAAATTCAGCATCAAGATCCGCATTGTTGTAAGCACCAGCTTGTACTTGAGGTGAAATGTCAGAATCTTTACCGAAGTACTGGAACTGTTTTCGCTTCTCAATAATCTGGTCTTTAATGTTTGCTTCTTTTTGTGCTGAAACAATACTTTCACGGTGTTTTTGTTCTTTGGAGATTTCACCTTTCGCCGTGGACGAAGACATTACTGTTCTTTGACCAGGTGCCATCCCTTCAGGTGTGATGGATTCAAGACGTCTTGCTTCAAGAATCTGATGTACAAAATCTTGAGTAAAGTCTTTTACCGTGTTGTTGTTTTCGTACAAGGTGTTATTGAGCTTTCTGCAGATCTCAAAATCACCAAGCGCCGTGACATTGGCAGATGAATTGTTGTCTGTCAGTAGCGTGTGTTTTTCCTCAATCTCATGAATGAAGTCTTCAATTTTTAAAGTAGGATCGTAGATTTCAGATTTTTGGATATTGAAGATTGGGCAAAGGTCATTTAAGCGTAAGTACTTGGGTTGATCACCAGCCACATAGAACGCCAACATTGATACGATTTTAACGTCTGAAGTTTTACCACCTTCCCCTTTAGTTGATATGAGCAAGGTAAATTCGCCGTTGTGCTGTCCGGCAATTTGTTCAATTGTCACACGTTTTTCTTTGGCGAACTGGACTTCTGTTTGTGGTACCGAACGGTTGAATACTAGACCTTGATACATATTGATTGAGTTAACTTTACCTTGCCACTCTTCACCAGCAAAACCATCAACCAATTTGTATGTTGTACTTTCAGCACCCGAAGTAGTACGTCCAATGGCTTTAACGGTCGTGTTACCCCATGTAGCAGCTGCTTCCTCTTTAGATCCACGTTCAATATCTTCAAATGTTTGAGCACCGAACGTAATAGAGAAGTTAAGCGAACGTGCCTGAGCTGGTAAAACCGAAGCACCGACAATAACGATGTAGCCCCATTCGTCCAAAAATAGCTTAAATGAAGTAGTGGCGTTGGTTGGTCGTGCGTCAATAATGGCACGGCGTAAACCTTCCATTTTGTTACCAAGGGAACCAGCCATCATTTGTTTAATTGAGCCAATGATTAATTTTCCGAGCATTTTGAGTGAGTCTGGTGAACGCTCAAGAGCTGGTAATGGCACAGTTAAGATACGGCGGTTAAGTACAACGTCAAAAATATCAATATCACCGCCATGCTCTACACCAAAGATGTGACCGTAGTTAAACGTCAAGTCGTTAATCGCTTTGGTTAACTGCATGGTGATATAACCGTGTTGCTCACGGGTTTTGGTTTCTTGTTTCTTTAACTTTTTAGGGTTGCTTGAATAACCAGGTAATGAAACGAGGTAGCCTTGAAGTTGTTCAGCCACACGTTCAAAGTCAATCCCGTATTTATCGTTATGACAAAATACCAATTCTTCAAGTGCTTCAAGTTCCATGTATTGCGTGAATACTTTTGGTGAAAGCTGAATGAAGCCATTGTCACGTAGATAGACCAAAACTCGTGTAAGTGCGGCGATAAAGGCCATCGCACGACCTTTCCACATGTCACCACCGCCACCGCCTGAGTCATCAAGCAAGTTGATCAAGAATTCAATCAACATCCCTGAGCTGGTGTTGCTCATTTGGTTCATTGAGTTGGTCATCTTGTCGGTTTGTGCACGTAGCATGTTACGACCTGAGGTAATGAAGTTGATCGTTAATAGATCCTCATTACGCCCAAAGCGGTTACATAAACGATAGTGGTCTTGTTGAGCCTTGGTATCACCTTTTGCGTCTACAAAGATATAACCTGAGTTTTGTACGTACTGGTTGGCACAGTTACCTAGCATGTATTCTGTTTTACCCGAACCCGTAGTACCTAACACAATTTGATGTGTACGGTCATCGGAGTTAGATGCATAAACAGGTAGACCAGTTTCACGGCAACGACCAAGGTAAGTCACACCCTCACCTTGTAGCTTATCGCGATTGGTACGTGCGTATTCCAAAAAGGCTTTTGGATTGTCCAGTACGTCATCTTTTACGCGTGATGTAATGTCAGTTGACGCATCCAGTGAGTTTGAATGCAACGGCGCACGGAATGGCCACTCAAAAAAGTAATCATTCGGATGTGTGTAGCGTTTTAATAGGTAATACGCGATCCCTATAAATATCTCACCGCCAAACGGAACAACAAACAAAATAACTGCAATAGCACCAAGAACGCCAACCAAATAATTAGCGCCGTCTGGCGCTGTAAGTTTTAAATGGATTTTCTCTAAGCCTGATCGTGTATCACGCTTAAGCGAACTTGGCCTGAACTTTGTTTGTGTGCCGTATTTTTGTGTAGAAGCCATGCTTTGCGACCTACTCTTTTATCTTCAGGATAATAGGCAAAGTCGTTGTTTAACGACCTTACCCATTTCCAAGCACTTCAATGTATATACCAATTAACGCAAATCTATATAGCTGATTGGAGTTAAGAAGAAACAGCTTCAGACTTACGTTGGTTCAGTAATTTTTTCTTCATGTTTTGCTCAAGTTCATAGCGTTGATATTCAACAACCATCTCTTGTGCCATGGTAGAAATCACTGAAGCAGTTGCTTTGTTTTCGTCAAAGTCCGTGCCTTTATTTTTGGCATTTTTCTCAATCATGGTACGCCGTGTCTTAATCTGGTTCTTCGCACCTTTTGGGTAAAATTGTGCAAGGACCTTCAACGCCTTACCACGTTCACCGATAAGGTCATACGTGTAGTTACGGAGCGCACGTTCATCGGGATGTGTACTGAGTGACCATAAAAGGATTGGACCAAGTGAAACGGTATATAAGCCCGAACATTCCATTTTTTCGAGTTTAATTTTACTGAAGTACGTTAAGCCTTGATCTGAGAAACCTACGTTACCTGAACCAAGAGCATCCATTTCTAGTTGAGTTAGACCGATACTGTCACGAATAGCTTCACGAGATTCGCGTGTACCAGGATCGACAATCACATACGCCGTAGCAAAGCCAACCAAGTCTTTAAAGTCTTCTACTTTGTGTGATGCCAAGTTAAGACGAGCACCCCATTTACGCAATGTACGTGCGTCTTCAGCCAATTCTTCTAATAGGATTGGATCGCCTTTCGCAACGTGCAATTCGTCATAAGACATAATTTTGCGGTCTTCAAGAAGCTCATTAATCAGTTGGGTTGCATATTCACGATAAGCTTGTGGGAATTTTGGAATATCGTCACGGCTCACGGCGAACTTACGCTTAATGAACATCCGTACAATCTGGAAGAATAGAGATGTAGTTTTAGGATCTGATGATGTCGCAACTTCGTTTAAGTCGATAGAAGCTACACGAGCGTTACCGATGTCAAAGTTAGTGTGATAGAAGAATGCTGGATAGGTATTTTGTGCAGCCATAATCTGATGCGCCAAAAAGTCCAGTGCTCGTTCATTATCAATATGAACATCACTCCAAACATCTAAAATTGATGAATCAGAAAGGGTTTCAATCATATCGCCAATAGTCGGCATTGCGTAACGGTGTGCCAACGTGCGTCCACGGATCTCATTCAAAGAATGGAAAAGGTCACGTAGAGCGTAATAAGAAATATCCTTACCTTGTTCAGAATGTGGCTCAATCAGTCCGTGTTTTTCCATGATGCGATCTAGTTCTGGATCTGCAAAGCGCATGTACTTACGTGCTTTATGATCAGCATTCGTATCATCAGCAAAATAGAATGTACGGCGTAGGACCGCACCAATAACGTCAGAAGTATTTTTGGCTGGTTGCCCTTTCAATTCAGGCGGTGTTACCAATGAACTTAAAAACGCTGTCATTTGACGCATTTCGTAGTTTAACGGGTAGCGTAAGCCCATACTGAATTCAAGCGGATTAATCGCTTCTTCTTTTGAGTTTTTAATACGCTTATAGATGGCATAGTGACGTAGCTCTTCAGGCAATGAATCTTGCACTGTTTCTACTAACCCACGGCTTGACTCACCCACATCGACAATATAGGTCAACGGGATACGCTCGTTACCAGGCATCATGATGTCCTCAAGCATGCCTTTGTTCATTGTGACCGATTTACCCGTACCCGGTTTACCAATGTTAATAGTCGTCCATACAGTCACTTCATTTGAGAACGAATCAAGAATAATCAGTTTACCGTCTAAGGTTTTGTTGAGCTGATGCCCTTTATGGAATGGTGAGTTAATACGTGTCAGCGGTAACATGTAGAACACATCAAACAGCGGTGCCGGTGAAATAGGTGCGTGATTACGTACCATCAAGCCCGGTATATGTGATGCCCAAGTCAAAATAGGATCGCCAGCCTGTTCCATGACTTTTGCACCGCCCCACGCTTCAAAACTCTTCCAAAGCTTTTGGCGCCGTCCTACAAGAATGTTTACACCATCTTCGGTATTTGGTGCCCATGTCATCATGGTCATTTGCAGACCAGCAACAGTGTCTACTTGATCTAGGTCATTTTTAGTGGCCATCAAAATGTTACCAGCATTACGAATGGCTTTGTTTTGTGCCGTCATAAAGTGAATAACGCTTGATAACGTGCGTTTCATCATGGTTCCAGCCATACCATCACCAGTAATACAGTAACTCACCGCATATGGGATAGAACGGATGTTACCGCTAGTGTCGTGCGTTTTGGCCTGGTGTAATAAGCGGAATAGCGTTTCAAACGTATTCGTCTTCGCTGGATATATATCTACCATCAATGGAGCATATACAACGCCGTCAGTGATAACACTTCCCACTGGATAGAATGAACCTTGACTTGTACCAGGTAAGATCGCATTCGTCATGAGTTGTTCTGAGATCGGTTGATACAAAACGTGTGACGCATCATGTTCTGATGGTATTTCTTTCCAACGCATCGGTAAGCGTGTATTCAGCATCGGCACAGACAAGGTGAAGTCATCTGAAGTTGAATGTGAGGCAATTTGTTTTTTAATCGCTAGACCAGCTTCAACAACATTCAATACTTCATAGATTGCTGGAAATTCTTCAGTTGAGAGTGAGTTTAAGAATTGTGAGACAAAAGACTCATGGTGTACGTATAAGCTGTCCGATGATTTAAGCATGTCTTGAGCATTGACCGTACTTGGCATTGTAATTTGCGACAGTAGCTTTTTACGGTTTTTTGAGTCTTGAGCCTTATCGATTGGCGATAGTAAGGTTGGCTCAGAGATTAAAGCGATATAACAGCTTTCGTTAAATACACCGCCTGAAATGGTTTCTGTCATTTCATCAATGATGATGTCTAGATTCATCGCACAACGCGCCGTGGTCGCCTTTTGCATGGCATTCAAGTCATGAATCGCGTATGGCGTCTCATGGTCTACTTTGAACGCTAGATGAATCGTATGTCCACGGTCTTTGAAGTAGTTACGCATGTTGCTCGTCATCAAACCAATTTGACGGCTGAATGCATCACCACTAATTAAACTCTTAATCCCCTTGTATTCGATGATCGTAATCATTGTACCAGTTTTTGTGACAAACGTATGTTCGTCCGATACTGTTTCTAAATCGCAATAATCCTCTACGTCAGCTTTCATGCTTTGTAGGAATAACATCAATATAATTTCAATCTTGGAGTAACCAGTCTTTTTATAACCAGACTTCTCAGCTTTCTTCTTACTCATTTAAACACCTTTATTCACCTTTCTACGTCTATCTTTGATTAGACATGCCTTTAAGCATTAAGCACTAAAAAACGGTAATTCTCTTAAAACGTTAATCGCACTGTCGAAATCCTTATTTTGAATTGCGACCTCAAGACTTTTTACAGAGGGTTTTAAGCTTGTATCTAAAACCAACCTTAATAAAAGCTCATAGTAGGTACTGTTAAAAGGGATATTATCATTTTTTGAATTAGTAAATACATCAGTTTTAACGGTTTCGTCCTCTTTTAATTCGACATACTTCTTAAAACTATTTAGGTCAAACACTAAACCCTTATTAAGCAGTTGCCAAAACGCCGTTTCTAAAACCTCTTGGCTTTCACCTAAAGTACCCACCTTGAAGTTTAAGGAACCTGTATTTTTAAGTTGGAAGTGAACCTTATCAAGCTCTATGTAGATCTCTTTGTTCTGGTATAAGCCCTGTTCGTGGAAAACTTTAGACACCGATAGCTTTAAGTTTTGGTATATACAAAAAGATTGCAGCGAACTCATTTTTAAGTTGCCCGTATCTATCTGGTTTGTCGCATCTTCTACGGACGTTGGTAGATGTATCATCGGAAAGTAGCGTGTCAGTTCTTCAGACAGTTTCTTTTGTTCCAAAACGCTTATAATTGATAATGGATTGTCAAATCCAAAGTTGGTGCTTAGTAATTTCTTATGCTTCACACTCACACTTTGCTTAACCTGTATTTCAACGTCTAAGCCACTCAGCGCCGTTATTTTGTTTAGGTGTACCAAAGTGTCATCCAACAGCAAACAATCGCTGTTAACGGGGATATTCATCAACAGTAGCGCTTTAATCAGTGGATCTTGAAAATGCCCCGTTGAGTCTTCACCAGTTGTTGTCTGATTCCCTATCGCTATATGTACAACATGGAGTAGCATTAGCGTGTTAGATGTATGACCAGTGTCGCGAGTCGTTGGTATATACAAATCGTTCAGGAAGTTGAAAGCCTCAGTACCTATAACGCATAAGCGAAATATCGATAGCTGATCGTGCGTTTCCTTTGGTAGTGCATCTATCCCAAGTTCCCAATATTTGTAGATGTATGGACCAATAAATGAGTATTCATCATCATTCAATATGTCCGTCTCAAATACGCTATCCAATACCGCTATATCATTCACTATGTCAGGCTTAAATGGCTGTAACACTATGCCCGATATAACGTCTTCTAAGCTCATATCTATGTATTCGGTATCTGTTAAGCATTCTGTCATTTATGTGAACTCACTTATCACCCAAACCCTTAAATACATCTAGTGTTTGGTAGTACTCATACTGCTCGTCAGTAAAGATATTCGGGGAAAATACTATGTAGTGGTTTGGCAGATTAAAGCTCTCGTATGCTTCGTCTGATACCTTTTCCAAAGCTTTTGCGAGTTGATACAAAGAAAAGTTTTTGTTCTCTTTGATGGCATTCAAATACCACTCTTTGTACTTGCGGAGCTGGTCTACGTAATCAACGTTCGCTACCAACATATCTTCTTGCTTGGCTTCTTCATATTCAGCCATTGTGTTGAACTTAATGTCCGTGAAGTACAGTTGGGTATCAATTGTTTGGGTTCGTGTCTTAATCGCATTAAACGCCTGTATATCCTCAAACATATTACGTGCGTATTCTGCTTCAGACATCTTTGTAGGATTAGGGCGTTGATGGCGCTTTAACGGCTCTACAAGCAAGCTTTGGCGATGTCGCCGTGCGAACTTAGCAAGCTCAGGATCTTGGTTGTCAGACTTATGCGATAACACCAGTAATGCACGTTGATATTGATTAAAGATCTCTTGAGGTATGTTCGTACTCAATACGCATATTTCAGCTTTCTTTTCCAGTGATAGTGCAAAGATGTGGTTTTGTGCATGGCATAGCGTACAGACCGCTACAATGTTCTCAGCCGTATGGTTGCTATGATCGCCGTCTAAGTGATGTGGCTCTAAAAAGTATTCGTCATAGAAATCACAAAAATAGCATTTAGCTGGTTGTGAAGACATTATTTGCTTTATTGTCTCATTGGTTTTAAAACCATCATGGATAGTTTTATCTTGACGTATCTCTTGCTTGTCGTTTACGCCGTTAATAGGTCTTAAAATACCAAACTTACGGTTTATATGTTTCACTTAAACCCCTTAATACTATTAAGTAAGGTCTAATTAAAACATGTATATACTATTTTTAAAATAAAAAAAGCGCAGCCTAAGCCACGCTTTTAAACTTATTTATTATTGTATTACGCTTTACCAGTAATAGTGTTCGCAGCAGAGAACATGATGAAGCCTACGATTGATAACGCACCACCCACACCAATACAGATCCAAGCAGTTTTCTTTTTCTTTTGTTGATCTTCTTCTGATGTATACATCATATACAAACCAGTACCAACTAAGCCTAAACCAAGCACCATGAACACTACGATTAAGAATTTATAAACGTTTTGACCTAATGTTTCACCACGGCCTAAGATTTCATTCGCATCAGAACCAGCAGCGTGTTTTCCGTAAGCTGTACCACCTGGGTTCCATGTGCCAGTGTTTGCATATGCAACTTGACCCATTAATGCAGAAACAAAAGCTAAAAACATTACTTTTGCGCGGAATGCAGTCGCTTTTACAGTGCGAACTGAGTGTTTTACTAATGATACCATTGTCATTTTCCTTTTATTTAATATACGGGAGCTAATCTCCGCACTGTAATTAAACATTCTTAAAACCCTATTGCTTTAAGTTGCTTAATTTTAAACTTCTCGTTAAATATCTTCAATATCTTATACAAGGTTTTTAAGAAACTCTCACCCTATTTTAAGAAGATTGTTTAAAATATTGTAAAAAAGGTTCCTCCTATTTGTGTTCCAAAGGTATTAACAAAGACATCGTGTACGTCCTGAACGTATACGCATAATACACCTGTTATAATTAAAACCCATGCTTTGCGGTATGTCGCATTGCCTTGAGCATCAATTTTCTCTACAAAACCATATAAGCCACGAGCTACCGCTATAATCCCTACCAGTTGCGTAAAACCTACAACCGCCGTAACGATATATGCACCTAAATCATTAGCACCAGCATTAGGCAAGTAACTTTGTACCGTTACAAGTTCTATGCCATTACCACCAAACAATGAAGAACCTAGTGCACCAATGATATATCCGTCATATCCAAGTGATGCAAAAGCACCACCGATAAGAATCTTCAACAATGCCCCACCAGTGGTAGGCTCTTTCATTCCATGACCAAAGAACTTTTGTTGAGGTGATGATGCTTGCACTAAGTCAAAAAGCGCCGTGCCAGTAATCACCAACCCCGTTACAACAAAGCAAATGCGTATAAAGCTTAGTAGTGGACCGTATATGTTTAATATCGCTTTAACTATATCTAATGCATCCACGCTATTTTCCTTATTTCACCCAAATGGCTTGTTCGTTTTCGTCAACAGCATAGACCGTGCGATTGTCTGGCATCTTCTGACCTACATAGACTGTATATGTATGGTTTTGAGAATCTGTCATCCAAGCGCGATCGCCTACAACCGCAAAAGCATCCAAGCGTTTTGCACCTTTTGGAATTGATAAGGTTTTAGATCCCGATGTACTTAAAGCCTTTTGCTTAGTCTGGTCTTTAGCTATTTTGATTAAACTAGTCTTTAATTCCTTAATTGCCTGTTCTTGCAATTCAACAAGGTTTTTAAGATCGTCATTTTCAGCTTTCAGTTGTTCATTTTTGATTATGGTTTCTGATTGAGCAACTGCAGTTTGTTCGCCGTTTTGTACTTGCCCATGCGCTTGCTCTTTTTCTTTCAAACGTTGTAATAAAATAAGTGCATTCGTACCCTGACTTTGATAGAAGTTAACTGCCTCTATTCCTAGATCAGAATCAATCGGATACGACATGGATTTGTACATAATCATGTATTGACCAGTGGTAGGATCTTTAAACACAATATTTTCATCAACAATGAACGCCGTATCATCAGCAATACTATTGTCCTTTAAAGGTTGTTGATTTTGGTTGTATGTTGCTTGTGTTTGTTGAATGCCTTGACCAACAGTATCAATGGATTCTGGTGTTTGTTCTGGAGCAACTGCCGTGCTGACGTCTTTTGGTTTACTCATTTGTATCCAAAAGAAAGTACCAATCATAATTAAGGCAATAACACCAATAACAATAAGAAGTTTTGGAGGAATACCACCCTTCGCACTACCTTCGCCTTTTTGGGGTTTGCCTTCAGCATCTTTTAGATTTTTCTTTGCCTGTTCAGCAGTCATTTGATTATCAGACATTTCGCTTACCCCTTATTTTTCGGTGTTGTTACGTCAGCATCAAAAAAGACTTCAAATACTTTTCCGCTGTTAACGATATACGTAGTTGGTCGAACTGTTGATGTACGTGCCATGTTCGCCATTTCCGTACCAACGTTACCAATGATGTTCCCGGCAATTTCTTTATCGTTTGGCTCTTCCTTCGTGCTTACAACATTGCCAGTATTTGTGATTTGGGTTGTACCAATGTTTTGATAGGCTTGTCCGTAACCCTCAAAGATTCCAGCAGTAACCATACCGCCAAGCTTTTGCAAAGTGTGTTTTTGGACTTTATCAGCCATGCCCGATTGTTTTGTTCCAAGAGTTAAAGCTCGTACTTGGATTGCATACTCTTCGCCCTTAAACAACATACGGGTAAAGTTAAATTCAATATCCGCAGTATTCAGACCAACAGTACCAATAAGTTTTGCGCCGTTAAATTTACCGCCAATAACAGTAGCAAATAGGTTTTTACCTTTATCAGTATTCACACCTGTATCTAAACGCGCTTTCATTGTTGTACCAGCTTTAATGATTGCTAGTCCTTTAGTAGATTCGCTAGTCGTATTCGCAACGTTCAAGCTTCCAAGGTTTTGTTGCCCTTCCGATGCTTTAGTGTTGTGTGAATATTTATATGTTGAATATCCGTTGACCTTGTTCTTTGTATTAGAAAACGCAGCAAGTTGATCAACAAAAGCAGTTTGACTTAATTCACGCGTTGCAGCATTACGTTCTGCATAAGCAGCTGCTTGTTGGCTATATACACTAGCAACATCATTAGCAGCAGATGAAGCATGTTCATATTGTTGCGCGTAGTTAGTTTGATAAATCGGTGCGTTTTGATTAGCACCGTTTTGTGTTTGTGGTTGTTGTGGTAGACCACCGCTAGTTGGTTGAGGTAATGCACCACCTTGATTTGCCATATTAGCTCTGGCCA
Source organism: Acinetobacter sp. YH12226 (assembly GCF_013417805.1). GTDB lineage: Bacteria > Pseudomonadota > Gammaproteobacteria > Pseudomonadales > Moraxellaceae > Acinetobacter. The sequence continues at coordinate 20,104 of NZ_VPDG01000012.1, forward strand.
TCTGGTCAAGTTCAAGCGTAATATTTGGTGTACCACCTGTTGCAGAACCGTTTACAGGTTGCCCATTTGGACCTGTAATAAAATTCTGATCGTTCAGATCGCCGTTTGGATCTTGTGTTGCAACTGTTTTAAATTCGGGCAAATAGCTTTCACCATTTTTGCCAGCTCGAGCAGCTTCTTCAGCTTGTTTTTGACGTTCATATTCTACATATTCAGGAGGGATAACATTTGTACCCTGTCCTTGGATTTCTGGTGTAGCAATAGCAACCTGATTATCTAAAGCTAGTTGGTCACTTTTCCCCATTGGGTTAAACATAAAAAAGCCTAATCCACCAACTACTACCAAACCAATAATTGCAACAACGCGAAAGCGCGTATCTGCAAAAACACGTTTTTTGTTAGCAGTTTTAATACTTGTATTTTTCAGTTTTTTAGGTTGGTCTTCTTCTGAATGAACTTGGTTTGCAGAAATAATAGTTTCATCGGTAGTACCTACTTCAGTGCTACGACTAGAATTCTCTTCAATGTCATTCGGGTTATTTTGTTGGTTCGTTGAATCCATTTTTAATTCTCACTTAATGACTTAAAATGCGTCTTCGAGGTAAACAGTTTTAGGTGTACCGCCAGTCGTTGAAAATGTGATGTACTTCAGATCTTCAGAATCTTCATAACGGAAGATCTTCATACCGTTGTTAGCGCGGAAAGAACTCAAAAAGGCTGGTTGAATAACACCAAAGTTACTACGCACATATATATAGCCACCAAACTTCCAAGCACGGACATTAGGACTATCGGTTCGCATTTCAACAGCACCCTCAGGCGCTAAGCCATCCATAAATTGCAAACTCACACCATCTGGAATAATCGATGTTTGATTGCCTGTTGAATACATAGCTTTGGCTGTTGGGCTTCGACCAGGTATACGTGCGTCTACACGAACATCTAAATCACGTTGGCCAGTAGCTAACATCAAAATTACTGGAGCACCCAATCCCTTTAATGTGACCGTTACGTTTCCGAAAGCAGCTGGATCTAATGGTTCGATTGAAAGGATGTTAGTTTCAGGGATTTCGTCTGGCTCTTTTTCGTTTTGCTCACCTAAGCCATCTGAGAAACGTCCACGGTCCAAAGAAATCTTTTCAATGTTCCATGGATTTCCTGAAGAATCGCTAAAGACAATAGTAGATAGCATGCCAGCGCTTAAACGAATTACTGGCGGTTCCTCACCAGGGTTTAATGAAATACCCAAACTACGGGTTTTCGCTTGTGGCGTATTTACATAAGGACTAGAAAGGCTTCGTTTTTGTTGCAACAAAAGTCCTTTAACTATTTTTGTTTGCTCAGGTGTGAACTGCAAACCAACAAGATTGTGAACCTGTCTGTCAATTTCCGATGCTGTATCAACTACCTCAGGTGCAACCAAAGGAGATTGAGCATCCGCAAAAGTATTCGGAGGCATATCAGCAGCATTAACTATTGTAGTTAATGCAGTAGAAGCAAAAAGAGCCAAAGATAATTTTTTCAATTTCATAAGTATCATCCAATTAACGCGCTGGAGTTAACGTAATTGTCTTAACAGCAATACCGTTGTAGTTCAGATAAGAACGTGGATGCTCAACAATAGTAACTGTCGCAATGAAGCGGTGAGTCTCTTTAGGTTGTTTGTCACCTAAGAAGAATTGAGTAGTGATAGGAACACGAACAGTCCAACTAGGTTCTGCAGCATGTAAATCACGGTTTTCGATTTGTGGAACATCAGTAGCAGTAGTTCGCATCGTTAGGTTGTTTTGTACGATTGTGCCAACTGTTTGTGATTGAGCGATTTGCTTCATCAATGAATCTTTACCGCCCTCAGTGAAATACATTGAACCAGCATTGTTAATAACGTCACGCCAGTTCAAGAAATCAAAGTTGTAGACAGAAAGAATTGCACTCTTACCGAATTCAGAAATAACAACGTCAGTAACGCGAGGGTTTTTTGATGCTTCGATTGGACAGATAACCGAGTTATCTACTGTTTGAACAGCTTTGACTTTTGGGTATGCATTAAAGGCAGCAAAAATAATCATCGCAAGAACAGCACTCACGATAAAAGCGAAAAACACGAAAACAAGCCATCGTCTTAACTTTGCAATCTCCTTATCTTTTTCATCCACCTGTTTTCTGAGCCAAAGACTAGGATCACAAGAACCTATTTCAGCGTTTTCATTAGATTTGTCTTTAGACACAACAGCACTCCTATTTCGCTGGCTGATATATAACAGATGGAATTGGACGATCTGATTTAGAGCTAAGCACACACTTAACTGGTGTGCCGTCATCAAAAACCAAAGATTCAAAATCTGTTGTGGTGAGTTTAAAAGCTACAAAACTAAGCGTTGTTAAAACGGTTAAAATGCACAATGAGGCAAACGTACTAACCAACACTCTTAAAAGCCTTGCGTATTTTCTTTTACCTATTATTGATACTTCAGCGTAAGGAGAACCCCATGTTGAAGTAGTCAAATTAGTTTTAGAGTTATCCATTTAGTCAATCACTAAACCCGACTTTAATTCGTCCTTATAATAGTCGGTATTAAACTCATTTGCTATATTAAGATCAAAATAATAAAAGGTATCTAGGTTATTAGCTAAAAGTGTTTTAACAAATTCATGGCTACCATTAACGTTTTCAATAGAATCTAAAGTAGGCTTTATACTAAAACCACTATGGCCTCTCCACTTTCGCCCATAAAAGTTAGAAGCAGTATCTTTACCAGCATGTCCAAAAGCACCAGCTATCACAAACTTATCAATACCCTTTACCTTAGCATTTGCAATACATTGATGCCTTGTACTGTATAAAGTAGGTCGTTGATCTTCATTAGTTAAAACCTTGCCTCTAAGCTTAAAGTAATTGATATAACTTAAACGTAAACGCTCTTGCAGTATTTTAATAAAAGTCTGTTTTTCATCCCATCCAAAGGTATAGCCACTAGTTTTATTTAAACTAGATACCTTTCTCACATACCTATTTAGCAAGTTCCAATAAAGGTATATCTTTTCTTGATCTTCATGTTTAAGGTCATCAAGTATTAAATACCTTTTAAGTCCATTAGCCCGACCATGTGTAGCCTTGCCATTTTCCACAATCATGATCAGTTTTGGTCCTTTTACTGCACAACAGAATGAAACGGAAAACCACTCAACAGGACGCAATCCAACAACAAGATTGGCATCAACAAAAGCAACCATCATCCGATCAAACTCACTAACCCTGGTGTTACTCTCGTTCTTATGCTCGAATTCTCTTACCAAGTAGTTGTAAAACGTGCGTTCAAAGTACTTTGTTTTCAGCTCAGAAGTACGCTTAGGTTTGTCCTTATTAGCTGTATATTTTGTGTTAATGATTCTTAAATATAATTCTTCTAAAAAATATTCATCAAAACCAGCATCTATATCTTCATCATTAATAGAGCCATTATTTAGCTCATTAAGCTTTAGACCGATTCCATACACTAAATATGCACGATATGTTCTAAATGTAGATTCCGCGTAATAACCATTTTCAGATTTAGTTTTAAATTCAGAATATATGTTTTCATATAACATTTTTAAATCTAGCTCTGAACTATCTAAATGTTTATCAATTTTTTGCTTAAGCTCAATATCATATTTGGTCTTAGTAGAATACGGAAAATCTTCTATACGACTTGTGTATTCTTTTAATGTCTTTGGATAGCTATTAGGATTCTCAAAACTGCTCACCACTACCACCCTTTATCCACATGCAAAACATGAGCACATACTACAACGTTAAACACCTTTCTAAAAGTACTCGTTAAAACGTTTTTCACTTTAAGCAAAATGTTTTTCACTTTTAAGCCCAATAAATGCGAATGTCTTTTTTGACTCCTCTCTTGTTAGTACAGTGGAAAAATCAAAAAAATGAAGTTGAGAAATCATAAAAACACAGTGGTCCTTTTTTACAGTGAAGTGCTTGATATGCATAGTTTCAATAGTCTTTTGCCAGTTGCGATGCCTTAAATTTTTAGGGAAAAATACGACTCTAAGCCTATCATTATTGCAGTTTAATTGGTGTTTAAGGTGTCAAATCTTTATATTTAAGATGCACAGCACTAAACCATAAGATAGGTTTTTATAAGTAGCAGCTTTAATGTCTTTAAACTTTTAAATTAGGAATGGTATATACCAAGATGCATTTTTTCTTCAAACAGTTTTTATCAATTTATTTAATATTAAAGAAGCTGGCTTATAAATAAATTGCATTATCACCAATAATATTTTTAATATTAATTAAAAAAAGCATATTAACATCTTTATTAATATACTTCTATACTGTAAAATATAAATTACAGTATTAATAATATTTTAATTAAAAAAAGAATAAATGTACTTTGTTATTTTCTGTATAAATTATATTCTAAAAAAAGAACAAAAAAGAATAGAAAAGATAATAAAAAGAAAGAATAAGACTATAAAGGAATATAAAAGACGTCTAGCAAACTATAAGAGCTCATTTACTCTCTATAATTGATTGAAAAAAGTACGTTGTATTTCCATTTCAGATAGGTACTACTAAAAAAAAGCATTGTTTTGGACAGACAATGCACTTAAAAAGAGTATTTTTTACAGATTTGTCTTGTTTAGGCCAGGTACGACTGCCTGAAGAACGCCCTTAGATATACGTTAAAGCTTATAAATTAGGTTTAAGCGAGTGCCTAAAAGTCGGCTTTATACCTTTTAAGGGATTTTTTATAATTAATAAAGTGCATTTTAATAGTTTTTAGACTAAAATCATTTTGTCTTTATACCCACTTAATCCGGAGTAAAAATGAAGCACAATAAAAAGCTTTTAAGCGTTCTTGTAATTGGTTTAATGATGTCTGGGTGTGCTAGTCGTGATGTAACGCAATTAAACGTAGCAAGCCCTTTATCTATTATATCTGAAGCATCTCAAGAGGCTTTAATTGCACAACAGAACTTAAAGAACTCTTCTGCAATTCAAATGCAAACTGTTCAGAAGAAACAAGGTAGCATCAACCATGACCTTTTAAATATCGACTACATAGGCGATCCAATACCTTTAATTAAAAGTATTTCTAGCCAATACGGATACCGTTTTGTAGAAGCTGGTCCTACTCATGAGCTTCCAATTGTTAATTTTAATAAAAAGCGTCTTACTGGTGTAGAAGCTTTACGCGATGTTTCTGCATATTTAAATACTGCTTCGATAACTCTAGATCATCAAAATAAAAGTATTTTATTGACTTATAACTAATACCCTTTAAATCCTTTTATACATATCTGGAGTTTTTATGGACTACTCTAATAATGCTTCATTACAAGAGCTACTAAACCCATCTAACCAGTCTTCTTTAGAAGTTCATGTTAGTAATGTTGAACAGCAAGCTCGTTATGAAGCCATGCTTGAATTAGTTAAGCAAAAAGGTATTAAGTTAGGGATCAATACTTATTTAAGCAACGCTCGTGAGGTCATCAAAAGCCAAGAGCGTAACCTTGATACAATCTTTAACTTTAAACCTTACATGATCAAAGATGTTGTTGTTCCCCCGGTTATTATTGAATCAAAAGATGTAACTGAGACACCTAATGCCATGTCGTACAAGACGACTAAGCAGACTTATAAAATCTTGAAACAAGCTCGTTTCAGTACTCGTGCACCTGATTGGCGTCAGTACCTTGTTTTCCCTACACTTGATAGCAATGTTGATTACGTGACTTTCATTCCGAAAGAAATGTTACCAGCTAACGAACAAGAACGAAAAATATGGAAAGAGACTGCTGCTAAGTCTTATGAAATGGGTTTAGTTGAGGGCCGAAATATTGTTGAAGATGCAGTAGATCGTCTTAAACGAGATTATTTGGGGATGGTTACTTTCCATAAGTTTGTTTTAGAGGGCAAGTTATCAATGCCAGCAATTAGCAGTCAATCACTGGCTGTTTCTTCTACACAAGACACTATTGCTCTTGATATGAAATTGCTTCAAATCCAACAATTACCGCAGTTCAATTCAAATATTGAAACTTGGAAACCAATTCTCCAACCTGAACAAATTGCACCTAGCTATCAAATTCCAAAAATTAACCTTGTTAGCGAACCTTAAGTTCGCTAACTCAATTGGAAGTTTTAAATGCAAATGAAGGTTTCGACATTAAAAGCAAAATCTGCATTATTTGATGTTAACAAGATTAAAGGATCTGAAAATAAGATTCTGACAGCTACCAAAGACATTCGCAAAGACTACGATTCTAGCCGTGGTTTTGGTTTGGCTACATTAACAGCCATAACGACATACAAAGATCCGAAACAAGGGTTTAAAAGTCGCGATGAATTTGAAAGTCTTCTATATGAAGCATTAGCTCATGGTGCTTCAGATATTTTCATTAGTCCAGATCGCCCCATCACAATGATGAAAGACTTGGAGTTATATTCGTTAACACACCGTATTATCAATCGTGATGAAGCTCTACACATCCTAAGAACGATTGCTGATGAAAATGCCTACTTAGTCCTTATTAATAATAAGTTTATTAATAAGGCATATCGTATTCTGCAGAAAGACGCTTCAGGTAAGGAAACTCGTTATAACTTTCGTGTGAACGTATCTCGAACTTCGTATCGTGGATCTGGAGATTCTTTTCAGATAACGTTACGTACAATTTCTGGCATTCCCCCTCACTTTTCAAAAGTGGGTTTAGATGAAGATTTCATTAAAAGATCGCTACCTCACAATGGTTGCTACATCATTGGCGGAATCACTGGTTCTGGTAAAAGTACAACACTAGCTTCAAATATTCGCTATGTGTTGGAAAATAATACTCATATTCGTGGAAATATTTTGACTCACAACGAGCCTATCGAATACGAGTATGACGCAATTGAAAGCACACACAGTATTGTTAGTCAAAGCGAAATCCCCAATAACTTCGAGACTTTTGCGGATGCAAATAGAGAGGCGATGCGTAGACGTCCTGCTGCAGTTGAAATCGGTGAATTGCGAGATAAAGAAACAATTTCTGCAGCTCTAGAACTTTCTTTAACTGGCCACCCTGTTTTTGCAACGGTTCACGCAACCACCGTAGACAAAATTATTCCACGTATGTTGAAGCGCTTTAAGCATGAAGAACATCTTCAGGCTGCAGCTGACATTATTGGTTCAGTTTATACATTGATTGCTCAACGTCTTGTTAAAGATGTGAACGGCAAGGTATTTGCTGTAAGGGAACACTTAATTTTATCACCTCAACTGAAAGAAGAATTGCTTTTAATTGATGATATTCATGCTCAACAGAAGTTTATTCGAGAGTTAATGATTAATTCTGATGGTTCAGATCCAAACATCAGTAAGAGTTTCAGGAAACAAGCTGACGATCTACTCAAAGCTGGTCGTTTGCATGAAGACTACTATTACAAACTGATTTATTAAGAGGCGAATATGGATGATCAATATGCACACTGGTCGCAATTTAGATTAAATCTAATCCTATGGGGCGGTTTAAACGGATATTTGTTTATACCTTTTCTAGCTGTTGTTATTAAGTTTTCCTTGTTCAAACTTATGCTTTTCATCGGCTTGATAGTAGCAACATTGGTTATTGAAAAAGTATTTAAATACAAATACAGCTATATCCCCTCTGCTCTTAGACGCTTAGTTTTTGGGGGCAATAAATACACTAGACGCGGTAGAAGACGTTACTCGTTGTAAATCTTGAAAAATTGAAAGGTAAACTTATGAAAAATACTCAAAATGAAAAACCAGCGATTGAAGAACGTTATATTGTTCTAGGTATTGATGATGGACATGGCGGTACAAAGCTTTATGCTGGTCTAGATCAAGATGGAAATGAAATCAAACTGACTATTCCTAGTATTGCTTATTCAGGAAAAGTCCTCACTGGCGAAGAGGATTCTACTGACTATTATGTGGTTAAAGTAAATGAAAACTTTTATACAGTTGGTAAGAAGATCAATAGTAGTGTTCCTCTGGATACCAGAACAGACGAATACCCGACATCTGAATATAACAAGGCACTAATACACCAGGCAATTAAGGCCTATATTGACCATATCGGAACATATGATGGTAGAGCGTTTGCAATCGCTACTTCACTTCCTGTTAGTCGCTATTACACACCTGAAAAAACCAAAAACATGCCACTTATTGATATGAAAACTAATTTTCTACTCAATGGTGATGTTTGCTTCAACTTAAAAGATCATAAAGCTGGTAAACCGCTTAATATCATTAAAAGACATATTGTTAAATGTGAAGCTCAAACAGCTTATTTTAATGAGATTATTGATGTACACGGAAACGGTTCAGAAGATAGTGATCTTTTAATAAGTTCTGAATGTGCTGTAATCGATATTGGCGGTAAAACCACTGATATTGTAGTCACATTAGATGGAGGAAACATGCTTGATGGCCATCGTTCTACATCACGTAACCTTGGTATTCTTACCATCTATGAACGAATCACTAGCTTAATTCTTGAATCTGGCTATAAAACAGTTAACGCTAACTGGCTAGATTTCGCACTAAAATCTGGAACTTATGGTATAGGATCTCAAGCCAAAGATATTACAGGTTTAATTCAGCAAGCTAAAAACGAATTCATGATCGAATTAAATAACTTTATCTCTAAACAGATCGGTGGAGGCGATGATTTAGCATTAGTATTATTTTGTGGAGGCGGTGCAGCTTTTCTTGAAAAAGAGATTAAAGAAAAGTACGACTTACCGAACGTAAGAATCGCTGAATCACCAGAGTACGCCAATGCTAAAGGTTTATATAAGTTAGCTAAATACATGTATAAAATGTACGCAGAAATCAAATGACAGATTCAAACTACATACAACTATCCTATCAATTAATTCACTTAACAAGAGAAGATCTTGATGTGATTAGTAATGTTAATAGAAATCTACCAGGTCTAGACTTAAACGCTTTTAGTTTAAGTCTGCTGTATTTAGGATTTATCTTTTGTACTGACAAGCAGAAGATTTTTCTAAATGCGCCAGTGCAAAATGAAATAGACGAGACGTTTGCACAGCCTGTACGAATGAAAATAGATAAAAATGCAAATCAAAAACTATTTAATTCAATTAAAAAACATCCTCAAGGAAAGCTTCGTAGAAATTACATAACTGCTGTTTTACATGCTGGTATAGCGGTTCTAATTGAGCTTTCATACCTTTATAAGTTGTATGAAGTTAATGAGGATATGGCAAGCCTATATTCTGTCAATTCTTTCCTATTAAGGTTTGGCTTAAGTACTTGTGTTGAAACATACACCAAGTTTAATACTGCTTACTATGTGTACGATATTGAATATCTTGAAAAAAAGTATCTTGATCATATATCCATACAAATACCAGAAAGTAGTAAGGAGCAAATTGAACAATCACCTAAAAAGCCCGTAACTAATTCTATCAAGAGCAAGGAGGTTCCTGTTCAAAAAGCAGTTAAGATAAAGGAAGCTAAACATACTGAACATAAAAACATTCAGGACCACTCCCCTACCGTTGAAACATCTCAAAATACCGAAACGTCCGAAATTAACAATGCTAAACCAAGTCAAAACGTATCTGAATCAAAACCAGTAACCAATCCAAGTAGTTCGGATTGGCTTAACCAGACTTTTAATCCAGATCTATTATAAAAAAAACCGGCAATGCCGGTTTTTTTCATTCAAAGTTTTGAAACTTCAATCATTCAAGCTCTTAAAAAACTCTTCAATTTTTCTAGCTTTCTCTTCTGTAATATCTGCATCCAAGGCTACTCGCAACTTAAGTACACTCTTACCTTTGGTACCACATTCAGAACTCATAGAACCAAATTTAACGCCCTTATCTGTCTTAAAATCGAATTTAATCTTACTCGGTTGTTCTTCAGTAGTAGCTTCTTCAGTTTTTTCAGGCTTAGTCGCCTTATTTGCTTTTTCTTCTTCACTCAAAATAGCTATAAATCCTTTATGACGCTTGCCCGTGGATTTAAATTCTTCAACGTATTTATCCCATTCTGGTCTTAACAAGTCGAAAATTGCTTTTTCAGTTTTAGTTTCTAAAGCTTTATTTATTGCGGTATTCACTTCTTGAGCAATATATCCAGAAATTAGCTCAGGATCTTCGTTCAAAGAGTCCAAAATGAACTCAGGTAAGTCTAGAATATATTTGAGACGGAAATACTTCGACTTATCAATCGCAAATTTTTCAGTAACAAATTCATAACTTTCAAAAGGATAACCAAACTCTTCACATAATTGCTTGATTTTTAATATGCTTTCAAAATCTGAAAGATTTTGTCTAGCAGTATTATCCAATAAAGCTGTTATAGCAGCTTTATCATCATTCATAGATGTTTTAACTAAAGCAGTAATTCTCTTGAGCTTTAAAATCTCTTTAATTGCTCTAAAACGTCTCTCACCAGCAATTAACTCGTAACGATTACCCTTCTGTCGAACTGTAATCGGGTTAATTTGTCCATTAGTTTCTATATCAGCAGCCAAAATTGGCAACTTCTCATATACACGTTTATTCATGATACGTGGTTGATAAGGTGATGGATCAATTAAATCAATGTCGATTGATTCTAAATGAGATCCGCTAACAATATTTTTTGTTTCTCGCTTAGCTAGTGGGTTAAGACTCCCCTCTTCTATGGTTGGAGTCGCTGTATTTTCTTTTACATCAGTAACTTGAGCATCACTCCCTGTTGCATTAGCAACAGATGTTTTTTTCATGCTTTTTACTTTATCTTTAAAGTTCATATCAGCACCTTATAATTTTTTGTATTCAGAAACCATTAGATCTACAAGTTGATTAATTGCTTGTTTTGCTGGTGTTTCTTTTCCAGCATCCAGATCAAATACGGAACACTTAACATATGATGCTTGACTAAAAACCGTAGCATTTGGAATACAGATTAATTCCTTATTTACCAGTTTTTCTTGCAATTTTGGTTGAGCATATTCATTGCGAATATCTTCAGCCAAGGTAAGATCCACTGTATTACGCTTGTTATAAAAGTTTAGTACTGGCGATAGAATTTTTAAATCTGGATTGCTTGTCTCTAAGTCATCCATAGAGTTAAGTATATCTTCCAAACCCTGAATACTGTATTCACCCTGTAATGGAATTAATAAACTGTTTGATGCTAACAAAGCATTAAAAGTTAGAGTTTCCATTCGCGGTGGACAATCTAACAAAATAAAGTCGAAATCCCCTTTTATCTTTCTTAATACACTTCTAATAATTTCATTAGGAACTGGACTAGAACGCTGAATATTGATTTCAACATCACGAATGTTATTAGCACAAGCAATCAAAGACACATTTTCAAAGTTGGTTTTATCTGGACCTTGTATAACATCGTGAATGTTAATTGTTTTATAGTTTTCAAAAATATCTTTTAGAGTGCCATCTATATCGTTAATATCTGGAACATTTGAAATATGTTTTGTTGCATTACGTTGGCTATCTAAGTCGATTACTAAAACCGTATAACCTAATTTTCCAAGCTTAGCAGCACAATTCACCGTAGATGTTGTTTTGCCCACACCACCTTTAAAGTGGATGCTTGTACAAATATAAGTTTTTCCTGAGTTCTTTTCCATTTTTCAATCACCTTTCAAGTAAAGTCAAACAATACAATATTTGAAAAATATTTAAAATACTTTTTCACTTTATTTTTAATATATTTCAACTTTTTCAATCTATATGCCTAACATGTGTCCATATCTTATGTGTTTTTCATTATCAGACTGATAACAGCTTTAGATTCCTTGGCGTGGATTTTTTCATTATCAGACTGATAACAGCTTTAGATCCCTTGGCGTGGTTTTTTACATTATCAGACTGATAACAGCTTTAGATTTTTAATCGTGGATTTTTTCATTATCAGACTGACAACAGCTTTCGATTTTTAATCGTGGATTTTTTCATTATCAGACTGATAACAGCTTTAGATCCCTTGGCGTGGATTTTTTCATTATCAGACTGATAACAGCTTTAGATCCCTTGGCGTGGTTTTTTTCATTATCAGACTGATAACAGCTTTAGATTCCTTGGCGTGGTTTTTTTCATTATCAGACTGATAACAGCTTTAGATCCCTTGGCGTGGATTTTTTCATTATCAGACTGATAACAGCTTTAGATCCCTTGGCGTGGATTTTTTCATTATCAGACTGATAACAGCTTTAGATCCCTTGGCGTGGTTTTTTTCATTATCAGACTGATAACAGCTTTAGATTCCTTGGCGTGGTTTTTTTCATTATCAGACTGATAACAGCTTTAGATCCCTTGGCGTGGTTTTTTTCATTATCAGACTGATAACAGCTTTAGATTCCTTGGCATGGTTTTTTTCATTATCAGACTGATAACAGCTTTAGATCCCTTGGCGTGGTTTTTTCATTATCAGGCTGATAACGGTTTTTCGATTCTAAATCGTTGATTTATTCATTATCAGACTGATAAAAATGGAGTTGCCAAGAAGAGGGGAGGGCTTACTACTACTTACAGTTAAATAAATGAGTAGACGTTGTGAAATGCACAACTGAAAATGATCTATATTAGCTGAGTAGGGGAGTGCCCTATTCAATAAAAAGACTACCAACAATATTTATAGAGAAATTTATTATATAGGCGGTTAATCCACTTAAATGTCTAGTAGGGGAGGGCTTCTTATTCATTCTTTTTAGTATTTGACCAAGAATACTGGCTTAGTGTTGAGATTGACCTGATTTAAGCTTTAAAAGGTATTAAATGCCACTTTAGTCAAGAGCTTAAAACCAGACTTAAAATCCTTAAAAGGTTTAAGGGGAATTAGATTAAAACCAATATTAACTATATAATACCCAACAATACACATATTAATAGGCTATAAAATGGCAGATCCAAAAGATAAGCTTGTACATGAGAATCATATTTATATATTTACTGTTGTTATGGTTTTAGTGGCTTTTTTGGCTGTATGGTTTGCTTATAAACCTCAAATTGTAGGGTTTTTAGTATACACAAAAGGCATTTTAATTATTCCTCTATGGTGGATACATAGCATATTCAAAGCTATCGGGCTTAACTACGTGCCTTTACTAAGTGAGTTGGTGTATTCAACAGAACACCTATGTAAACCAACAAACAATTGGCTTCCATTATTTTGTCAAAATAAGTTTAGCGAAGTCACTATTTTTCAAATTTCAAAAGCCAGTCAAGCATGGAATTTATTAATATTTTTGCTGGCAACACCTTGGATAAAGAAAGCTTATGACCGCTTCAACAGCGAGCATCCAGCACGGGGCTTTATCAAAAGCATGAACCTAGAAGAGTTCATAGAGGAACAAATTCCAAACCAAAGACACTTACAGGTTTTTGGTCCATTAGACTTGTCAAAATATGATACGAACAATGGTCATTTTAAAGCGCTAGATTCAACTTATGAGTTTGCAAATAGGCATGAGTTAATTACAGGAACTAAAGAGCGCCTTGTGAACATTACAATCAACGGAGTAACGAAAGAATATAATGATAAAAGTGAAACAGTACCTATCATAGATGAAGAGAAGTTTTTAAATGTCTTACGTGAACAACTAGGGGATCTTTGGATAACCCTTGATAATTCAAAAGAAACATCACCCGATGAATTATCGTATTTATCCGATGTTGATACAATTTTGCTAGCTTTGTATTTACCAGTAGCATGTGCAACCGATGAATCTATGGATGATGAAGAGTTCCGTAAAATCAAAAAAGATTCAACAACATTAATTAATTACTATTGGGATATTTGCACAAAAAATATACCTAACAACCCATTGTTTGCAATTGAAAATCAGTATGTTGAGGGCGATCGTAAGCTTGTAGGGTTTAATTTTGATTTCCTTAGAAAAAGAATTCACAAATACATTAAACATCCCGTTGCTACTAAGATTTTTAAAAACCATGCATATGTAAGAACTATTTTGTGTGAGGTTGTATTAACAGCAAGACAACTAGGTGTAATGCCACCAACAGATATACGCTGGTTAAAACTATACAATCGAACTGCATACGCATTCATACAGAATATTGGTAGACCGTCTTTGTTTAGTGAGGGTTTAGGTCCAATCTCGCATTATCTAATTGAGGTGAAATTAGGGAAGCCATTAGAAGAGCCAGACTTTAACATTGGCCTTGTTGGTTTTGAATACGAATTATTGAGTTTTGCCATGACTGAAGCTAGACAAAAAGCTGCTGAAGATGTGAACAGTATTATTCGAGTAGTAGAGTTTACGGACAAGGAATTAAACAACGGATCTTATAACTCTAAAAACAATGATAAAGATGATTTTAAGTATAGTGACGATCATGTTTTTGATATGGTGAGCGTAGAAATACCACAGGATGAAATACAAAAAAACAAGCAAAAAGGGTTTTAGTCTTAAACTTATAAGTTATAATTGACCGGTATTAAAACACCGGTCTTTTTTATTTAACTATTTTTTTAAAACCATATTTTAACTATACTGCTAAAACATGGCTTAAAAGGTAATACTCTAAAATGCTTTTAAATAATTTCACTAAAATAGTAGCAAGTTGCGCTATTAGTATTATTACAATCTCTACTTACGCTGCACCATCTCAGGACCTTACTTCTAAGATGCAAAAAATGGGCAAAGTAAAAGAAGTTAAACCCTTTAGTGGAGGTTTAACTTCTTGGATTCTTGAGGCACCTAATGGGAAAAATGCGGTGTTTTTTACAACATCCGATGAAAAAGTCATCTTACATGGTACAGCTTGGGATTCTGCTACTAAAAAAAATATATCTGAGCCTCTTAAATTAACTGCAAAAAAAATGAATACACCAGCACGACAACCAACAGCTTCCGTTGGGAATTTGGCCAGTGCATACAATCATCCAGTCTTTAAAGCTGTAAAAACGCTTTCAGGGTTTAAAGAGGGGAAAGCGAATGATAACAACACTGTTTACATCATTTACGATCCACGCTGTAAATATTGTCACGAAACATTCAACCTTTCTCGCTCATACGTTAAAAGCGGTGCAACTATTAAATGGATTCCAGCTTTAGTTCTAAACCAAAGTGAAAACGGAAAACAATTAGCAGCTGGAATTCTTCGTAAACCATCTGAAGATACTATTAATAAAACCTTTAATGGAACAGATGAAGAAATTAACTCAATTAAAGTGATTCCTACACCACAGGAACTTGCTGAGTTGGATAAACACTTAGGCGCTCTTCAATCTATCTTCTTCTATCACGAAGATATTGTTGCAATGCCAAAAGAAGATCGTGAACAGCGAGAAGCAATTCGTAGCGCTGGACAAAAGCCACAGCCACTAACTGCTGGTGTACCAGTTGCTATCTTTGTAAATAAAAAGACTGGAAAAGTTGAAGCTCGTAGAGGAACTTCAGAAACAGCCACTCTTGACTATATTTTCAAATAAGAGGGAATTGAGATGAACAAAACTCAATTGAAAGCTTTCCAATCGATTGTCGGAAACTTTTCACCTTATTTCTCTAAGATAAACAATGAGTCTATGTTTTTAGATTCTGACCTTTCTGGAGATACGGATAGAAATCGCCAGGTGAGCATCTTCAATATAGATGCAAAGGCCACGGATCTACTATTAACGATCAAAGGATTTGATCAGGTCGAGAATAATTTGTTTAGAGGACAAGTTTTCTTAAAGTCTGACGAAAACACAGAAATTCTTATAAGTGAGCCATGCTATTACTTAAACAAAAGCAAGGTTCGTTTCAGTACATATGAACTTCAGAGCTACATAAAGGAAGTTTGGCATCAAGCTCTAAATGAATATAAGGCTGATGTTACAGACAGCCCTATACGTTCTAATGAAGAAAAATACAGCTTATCTTTAGCAGATAGATTCTCTAGTTTTAAAACGTCTTGGCCAGCTATGGGCATTGTAGCTGCAGTAGTTGTTTTTGCTGGAGGCGGTTACTTTTTAGGTTCAGGTACTAATGAGAAAAATGCATCTTCAGAAACAAGTTCGCAACAACTAAGCACATCTGATAACCCTGAACTTGACGGTAAAGCCTTGGCTCTTAAAAACATGGGGTTAGATCCTAACTCAATGGCTTTTGATAACTCATGCTTTCAAGAAAAATAAGGTGAAATATCTATGAGAGCTAGACGAATAGAAAACCTTGAAGCATTACAGCTAAAGGCCTCAGAAATAGCACAAATAACCGTTAAAGAGTTGGAAGCACGACACTATTTAGTTTGGTGGTTGAGCTCATATGACCGAAACATGAAACGTGGCTATAACAATGAAACCATTTGCTTAAGCACCTATCAGGTGAATGAGTTTTGTTTTTCATATGCAATCACAAGCGAAGTTGAAAAGTTTTATTTACTAATACAACCCGAAAATTGGTTTTTAAATGATTTAACTTTCGAGTCTGCTTCTATAGATGAAAAAGGCTTAGTTTTAAATTTAGCTGAAGTAAATGATCAGTTATTCAAGCTGTATATATCGCGAATGCAAATCAGATTTAATCTTGATGAAATTCATGCTGAACGTTTAACACACGCAAAGAAATATGCAAAAGAACTGGTCTTTATTCAATACAACCCACAGAAAAATCAGGTCATGAATGTAGGTGTTTCTATCAATTTAGAAAACAACACAATCACTCGAAAATCATCAAATCAAACGGCAAAAAATAAGCGCTTGAAAGGGGCATTCTAATGAAGAAATCAAACTATTTTAAGGTAATTGGTGCAATAGCAGTTTCAACAGTTGTTTCACTTGCTTATGCTGGCTTTACTGAAATTAATAGTTCTGGAGACATTGTATCTAAAGACAGTGCAAATGCTTTACGCACCAGTTTTTCAACACCAAATCAAAATATACCAGCGCCATTACGCACATATTCACTATGGGATAAGATCTCAGAGACAACCAAATATAATGGCACAGTACAACCAAAGCCAACACCTGTTGCAATTGAGAGTACATCTTCTCAAGCACAAAATATTCAAAGCAAGAGCAATATTAATGTGGCTAACATAGAGAGCCAACAGGAAATCAAAAGATTACAGGCAGCACTAAAAGAGAAAGAAACTGAGAATAACAAGCTCAAATATTCAAACCTTGAGATGCAAGTGCAAGTAGTTGAACTAAAAAGCGATATAAACGAACTGAAGCAACAAGTTAACTTTTTAGCAAGCCAGATGCAAATTGTTGAAAGCGATGTGCTTGTAATGAAAAACAAAAAACCAAGTTCTTTTTTAGCACGAAATTAAGCAATGGTTGTGAAGAAAATTACTCAAAAACCTACCAGTGAACAGCAACGAGCAATTGATAAAGCAACACGACTAAAAACCAGTTTTAAATTGATTGCTTTTGCTGGTACTGGTAAGACTACGACATTGATCCATTGTAGTAGTGCTTTGCAACAACTAGGTAAGCTTGGACTATATCTATCATTTAATAAAAAGATGGCAGATGAAGCTAATCAAAAATTCGCTGAATATGGGCTGAATTCAGTCACATGTTCTACATTCCATTCTCTAGCTTACAGAAATATACCTGGTTGGCTGAAAAATAAGATTAACAAACCTACGTTACTTCCTAAAGATATTGTTCAAAAGTTTAAGCTTGAAAACATTCGATTTCAGTACAACGGGAAAAACCGACAACTCACCGATCTAACATTAGCGCTGATTATCCTTAATACATTACGTTATTTTTGTATGACAGTGGATCAGACTGTTACCAATGATCATGCTTACATAGCTTTAAAAGAACAAACATCAATTAAGCGCAATGACGTTCTTGAAGATAAAATCACTTCAATTGCGAAAATGATCTGGAATGATGTAGTTGATCCAAACGGTGATTATGGTATTACACACGATTACTATCTCAAGTGGTGGGTACTGCAAAAACCACAACTTGATTTTGATTACGTGATGGTAGATGAAAGCCAAGATAGTGACCAATTAATACTAGACGTACTCAAACGTCAAAAAGCAAAAGTTATTTTTGTTGGAGATCCATACCAAAGCATATATGGCTTTAGGGGTGCGAAAGATATTTTACAGAACCTAGATCTTGAAGCATTGTACTTAGAACAGTCGTTTCGGTTTGGTAATGCAGTTGCAGATATAGCTAATCTACTTCTCAATAAACTTTTTGGTGAAACCAGACAGTTAAAAGGTTTACCAAGTAAAACGTCAAAAGTTACCACTTTCAGTACATCAAGTTATGCACCATCTTCATTGAACGCGATTATTTGTAGAACAAATGCTACGGCTTTTGAATACTTTTTTAAGTTTCATGGCTACCTTAATGGCGAAAAGAAAATACGTCTTGAGGTTGATGGAAAGCGCAGTAAAGATATTTTCAGTGGGATTTTTCAACTGAGAGCAAATAAACGGCCAACGTGTAAAGAGCTTCAAAACTTTTCTTCCTACCAAGAGCTTGTGGACCATATACAAGTGTTTGGAGAAGTGGAGGGGGCAACTACAGAATTAAAAACCTTTCTGAATCTAACAAACCAATACTCATGGCAAGTGATTGAGTGGGCGTTAGAAAATAGTATGGCTGATGATGAAACTGACCCAAAAAACACTTTGGTCATTAGCACATCACACAAGAGTAAAGGTTTAGAGTGGGATAATGTCCTAATCGCAAAAGGCTTTAACTATAAAATTCTCGATAAAAAGCTAATGATTTCTGCAGATGAAAAACGGCTGTTGTATGTGACCGTAACACGAGCCAAAAACATATTATTTACAGATGGCATTAATGATTTATTGGAACACTTAAATTCAAAAAATACGGAGATTTCAAATGCCTAATCAAGTTGAAGTTCTGCAAAATAGAGTGTTTCAGGCATGTCACAATGCTAGTTATATTCGCGGAGAGTTTCATCACGAACCGTATATCATGGAGCTTGTTAAGAAAAAGGGCTCACAGGTCGCAGATATAATCACACCACTTCTTGAAATGTTTCATCTAATTGAAAAGGAAACAAAGTCAATCTTTAGTTTCACGGAAGATTTTAATTTCAAGCAACGCCATTTTGAACCAGGTGTTTATCTCAAAACTAAAGAGATATTAAATGGTGTAGAAACGTTCGATGGCCTGGCTATCGTTGATATTCCTTCAGGATCTTTTAGAAGCATTGTCATAGATTCAGGCGGTGGAATTGCTTCAAGTAAACATACAATTGAGCAGTTTAAGGAATTAAAGGGGAGATATTTAATTCCATTTTATTTTGATGGAATATATGTGCACCCTCACTGTTATACATATTTTTTCATCGAAAATGATATTAAGAGGGTGATGCCCCTTGAGGCTTATGATTCAAGCAAAGTAGGAAATGAGCAAAACATGGGCTTGCATTGGGTAGAAGAAGCAATTGAATACGGTAATCTTCACTTTGGGTTTGAAGTTGAAACACCAGATACCGAAACAATTATAGAAAAAGTCTAAAACCAAACGACAAAAAAGGGCATCTTATAGATGCCCTTTTTATGTTTTGAAATTAATAAGAAAGGTCGATTGCCACTTGTGCTAAAGATGTAAAAGCAGAGGATTCACACATAAAAGATTGACGAATAAAAAACGATGGATTGTATGAGCTCACCATAGTTTGACTATCACAGTTTTGGCTAAATTTAATATGTTGTGTATTGATTGCTTGCCAAGCTGCAGCATTCTTTTGACTTTCCGCACGAACGTCTTTGATGAAACGTGTTAATGATTGGTTGTATGGTGTATTGCACTTAAGTTCTGGTGAACCGTACTCAGAATCACGCGCTTCATTATAATTAAACACGCATTTTTGATACTCAGCTTGTACCTTGTTATAAGCTTGAATAGCTTCAGCTTTGGTCTTATAACCAGCGTTGGCAGATGACGTAATAATGGTAGCAGCACATAACAAAGCTAAACTTAAAAACTTTTTCATAACCTGATCCTTTATTACTTCATTAATGCCGGAATAAACATTGCCCAACCTAATTTATTGGTCGCTTTACATTGCATGCTTAGTGTTTTGTACTTTGCAGTCTGGCCAGCGTATAACTGATCGCAGTTAGCAAGTAACTGAGTAAAGTTTCGATTGTGATCAGCTAGAACACGCGGAGCTTCTTCATTATTAATATATTTAGAAGCAAGGCTACCAAGCTGACTTGCGCGGTTATAAACATTTGTATAGCAATTTAGGTGTTTTGCATCAAATGGATCGTTAGAAACCGCAGCACATTTAACGTTTACTAAGCGCAGTTTTTCAAGTTCAGCACGAATAGAGTCTGAGCTAGTATTAGCACTAGCATTAAAAGATGCACATGCTAAAAGGCTAAAACCCAATAAAGACAAAAATCTGTTTTTCATAATATTTCCTTTAATTGCTCTATTAAGGGTATTCAGAATAGTAAGGGCATAAACGCATAACAATACCTTCAAATGTAACGGCTTCAGCTAAAGTCACAACACCATCTCGAGGGTTTCTATCGAGGTTTCTGTTCGCATTATATTCACGACTAGGGCTTTTATATGGTCCACCTAAAACTAGAGCATAAAACCCAGCTATTGTTTTATTATTATAGTCGCTTTTACGTTGTCGTGCTTTTACTGCAAGATATAAATCTAATAATTCGACTTGTTGTTGAGCACTCAGTGTAGTGATTTGCTTAGGGTTTGATTTAATTGAAGCTGGTATTCCTCTCGCTGTTAAATCTGAAGCATTAATATCTGTTATACCAATTTTAGTCCATTGACTTAAACCATATGCACCAGCGTTGTTGTCAATTTTAAGATTAAAACCGGCAGATTCAAAACCAAGAATAGCTGCAACGTCATTAGGGTTATAACCATGTTTTAAAGAAACACGTTTAATACCATCTTTAACCGCACCAAAAGCACCTGGTATACCCCAACCACATTTACGATCTGGAGTACCTTGTCCACCTTTTAAGATTTGTGCATCTGAATAAACTTGCCCGTTTCCACCTTCCTCAAAAAGCTGTTTCATTTCAACTACTGCTACTTCAGGAATAACAGTTGGTTGTTCAGCTTTCGTATAAAGTTCATCTACACGGCCAGAATAGCGTTGAGTTTCTGACGCTGTATAAGCTGCCAAAAGAGCCTCTAAGCGTTCATTTTGTTTATGGATCTCTTTAGTCAAATAGTTTTGTGCATTGATAATGTTTAGCTTTTCAATCAAAAGCCCCATCATCGACATAGTTGCTAATTCATTAAACCATTTAGAGTTGCCATAACGTCCAGTACCAATGTTTTCAATTAATTCTGCTGGCGTAGAATTAAGTGCACCAATATCAAAACCCACATCATCAGCCGTACCACCAAAAATAGTTCTAGGCGGTGCATATTGAGCAACATCATTTGCATAAATGGTACCGCTTGCAGCTGCTTCAGGTGAGATAGTACCGTCAGCAATCATTTGAGCGACTTGCACTTGTGCAGATCCATAAGCATCCATCGAAACATCGCCACTAAATGCAAGTGCTGGAAGCTTTTTGCCTTGTTTTACTGCAATGCCATCTACCGATGAAGAAACGGGGAGGGTGATTCCTGTTGATGATGAATATAAGGCATTCCATTGAGTCCTAATGGTGTTACCCAAGTACGGTGTGTATTTGTTTTCTAATGCTTGTCCTTGTGGCGAGACACTAATCACAACGTCTTGAGGTAAATATGGCGTAGGATCTGTTAACTTATATTCAGAACTACCCACATATGGCGCAGATCCTTTAACGCGTTGCTGAAGTGCAATGGATGGATTTTTAAAAACTTGATCTAAGTTTTTATTCAGCCAAACATCTAGCCCACGTTTTGCCTTTACACCATATTCAATGTGCAAATGCACGGCACATGAACCACAGCCTTTATTTGACATGTGTGCGATGTTTTGACCAGCTTGAATACGTTGACCAGGGTAAGCGTTATATTTTTTTTGATACGATGGATCAGTATGGCGATACATGATTCGATCGCCAGTATCCATCTGCATAATTAGTGGGTTAGTGGTTGATTGGTTGCTTGCACCAGATGAACGTGTGTCATAAGAGACAATAGAACCTGAACCAATTGCTTTAAGTGTAAGGTCATTAGGATTCGCACGACTAATATCAATACCGTTATGACTACCAGCAGCGCCCCCTCGCAAACGAAATTCACCAAAACGACCAGCACTACGGCGCCCATCATTCGGCATGATCGAATATTTATGGAAAATCATTTTTTGAGCGTTGTTAGGAACTTTTGCCGTATTAGCATTTGTAGCGGTTACGTTTTCAGAAATAGGATCGGCGTTAGCGGTATAAATAAAAGCCGAACAAGTCACTAAAATTGCGACTTTAATGCCACAGCTCAAGGGCTTTAATTGAAATGAGGGTTTAAATTTCATAAGTGAATCGCCAGGCTTAAAGGAAGTTCTTAAAATAAATTAACTTCTTATTAAATGTCCCTAATAGCTAAGTGGACGGATTAAGTATATACGATTAAATACTTATTTTATACTTTAAAAAAAGTTTTTAGGTTTTGTTTTAAGATAGTATATACATATAGCGTTAATCTTATTGATAGGTTTAAGAATAAGGTTACATGGTTTTAATATTTTAATTTAATAAAAGTAGTGAGGTATCTAAATATGTTAAATCACGCACACGTTTTAAGCGCTACTTTCGACCAAGCGATTGACCGTGCTTCAATGGGATTAGACTTTTTAATCCAAAACAAAGTACACATGAAGAATGAAAATGCCTTGTTAGCTCACATTGAAATGCTAGAAAACAGAATCAAAGGTATTACAAATCAGTACAACGAATTGGTTACTGAAGCGAACGCACACATTGATGACGTTACAAGCAAGCACAATGAGCTGGCGAACAAGTACAACAATGTTTGCGCCCAAATGAAAGCAAAAGACATCGAGCTTAATAACAAGCAAATTGAGTTAGAAGAAGAGCGTATCAACAACTTTGACTTACTTGTGCAAAACCGTTCATATAACAATTTGAACCGTGCTTACAGTCATGCAGTTGGTCAGCTAGAGAAAGATCAACAGCAACTTGTTAATATCGGCGTTCGTAGATTTATTTTTAACTCTACAAACAAAAACAACATTCAGAAAATCAACTTTTAATTATGAATATTTTGATAAAAAAAATGGTGCTTATAAAGCACCATTTTTTATTGTCTAGATTTTAAGGTTTACCTTTAAACTTAGACAGAGTTGAACTTAAACCTGAACGCACACGATTAGTCATAGTGCTACGGCCAGAAATATTAGATTTCTTGGTTGCACTAGAACTAGCACCAAAACGTGCATTAGGAGTCGAACCAGTACCATACGTATAGCCAGTACCACTTGCAACATTCACACTACCGAAAGTAGAACCAGTCTTAGATGCTGATGCTTTAGCTACACCACGATTAAACGTAGAAGCTGTTTTTCCGTAAGCATTTGCACCATATAGACCACCACCAGTAGTAGGCGTATTATTTGTACCACTTACACTTGTAGCACCCATACCGAATGTAGATTGACCTTGGCTTGGGGTAGGTGATGTTGGTTTAGCACCAAGACCAGTTCTACCACCCGTACCACCAGTGACACCACTTGGAGTAATACCACCTGTACCACCAGTTGCAGCGCCAAAAGAAGCGGATCTAGCTGGCATGTTTACAGGGCTATATGCAGTCGTACTACCAGTACCGCCTAATGTATTACCACCTGTACCACCATTGCCACCACCACCACCTTTCGGATTATTTGGACCACCCTTACCACCATCAGGACGTCTACCAGGCGGTAAAGGACGGCGAGATGCTGGAGATGGACCAGACAACGTACTTGCAGCGCCACCAAACTTTTGAATAGCTTCTTTTGAGTTTGTTTCACCCCACTGACCGCCATTCAATCCAGAACCAATCCATTGTTGTACTTGGTCAGCAACACTAAATACCAACCCGTAAATCAGGTAGATCGCTGAAGTCATCAAGAATAGATATAAGAAGAACTTCCAGATAAACGTAATCAGCTCAGTAAAGATAACTGTAAACGTATTAGATGAATAAGCGATGCTCATTGCACCTTGGTAGCTAAAGAACATATCAGTAAGCGTAACAAGAGCTGGCCCGATAATAATTTCAGCCATCCAGAAACCAACAATGATAAATATTGGTCGCATGAACAACGTTAATACCGTGACATAACCTTGTGTTTGGCTACCGACAAAAGTACGCTCAGGGATCATGTGCATTAGCGCCCATAAAGGCAAACCACACACAGCGTATAGGATATGGATGATCCAACCTACACAAGCTAGACCAAAGAAGATCATTGGCATATATGGAATAACAACCGCCATCCACACACCAAGAATCGTCAAATACGTTACTAGCTGACCAAGGATAGGAGCAAAGATATTTTCAACGGCATATTCTAAAGCGTTGGTGCCTTCTTCAGTTACGCCCTTAAGCCCTGGTACCCATTGAACAAGAGCAGAACCAGAACGAGCAGTAAGCACGACTAATTTCATGCCGACAACAGTACCTTGAGCCACAGCTTTATAGACTAAGATTGCTTCACCAGTATCTTGAATATTACGGATAACATTCGTATTGCGGTGCAATGTAGTAGGGCTGATATTTGAGCTTGACGAATTATTATTTAATAATTCCGCATCGCCTTTTTCACCGACCAATACACCCATTACCAATGATTTAGTAATGTTTGTTGCCCAAGCAGAACCATATGCCGAAAACTTTTGATCGATGTTGGATACTTTGTTTGAGTCACCACCATCGGTAGACATTGATATTAAGTTGGTAGAGTCGGCAATATCGCCGTTTGCCACCCAATTATTGTTGGATGTAATGCTACCAACAGCATTATCCATTGCAACATAAACGGTGTTATAAATTGCTTCACCTTTTGAGTTGCTCATGATTGCTGAATTCAGTGTAGGAGGGCTGAACGTCCACAAAGGTTCAGTAATATACTTCTCAACAATAGCGCGATATTGACCTACTTTAATACGAGCTTCAGGCGTCATCATCCAACCGCGCTGATTTAGCGTATTAACAACAGTTTGAACCGCAGTATAGCCATTTTCAGAAGTCAGAACATTATTCGTTACGGTATGACTCTTATTCACATAATTATCAACTAGCGCATTGAAAGCATCCATAGCAGCTTTACTAATCGGGAATGTTCCTTCCTGTTCAGTGGCATTAGGGCTTACTTGATATGCGATATACCACTTTTCTAAATCGATAAAGAATTGACGATATAGATTGTTCTTTTCTTGTTGTAACTTAGCTTGAACATTTGCCAAAGCAACGTTGATCTTGTTTTGATCTGATTGGCGAAGTTTATAAACAGGAATGTCCATTAACTCAGCATTAACCGCAGCTGGATTAACAACGTTCATTGAAGCACCGCCACAGATCGGCTCTTTTTTGCCCCCAACTTCTAAACGGCTGTCAGCGTAAGCGAAGTTATAAGTAACAGATGTCCAGTTACTTGCAGTTTTAGCGGTTTTATCAATGTAGTTTTGCTTTTTCTCTACTGCAGTCATGCTAACACCAGGATTAGCATTCGCCCCATAAGCACCATCACTAAAATAGCGCCCGAATGCTGGCGGTAGAGTATAAAACTCTTGGTTTAGAACGTTAATACAATGCAACTGGCGAAGCATAACAGGCGCATTTTTCCTAAATCCAAAGATGTCACGCTGATGATCGTGCGTATCTGACAAACTAGCCGAAGCCATTAAGGATTCGCCTAACGTTCTATTATTAATTGTATTGGATACATTATTTGACCATAGCACCATACCTAGCACGACTACTTGAATGAAACAGTAGCCGGACGCCGTAGGTAAAAGTAAAATAATCGAATATAATATTCGGGAAAACATCGTAGTGACTTTTGAATCTTTCCCGAAAGCTTCACCGTCCTGGGCGCTTTTCAAAAGTGCTGTTAAACCAATACCGATCGCAAAAACCAAAACCAACGACATTGCCACACTAGCTACACCGCCTAATAATATATTAGTGAGTAAACCTGATGATGGTACTGTCGAGGCTGGTCCAGACGCATTGATAAACGCATTGATGAAGTCGTGTCCAAAGATAGATGAGAGAAGAGTAACGGCTTGGTCGCCATCACAATTCGGATTTGTCGATTGACAAAATAAACTCATAGCTAACTCACCGTTTTTCTTAATGCTTCTTATACATCGCTTACTTAAGACGACTAAAAGCAAAGTGTTATAAATTACAAGTTAGACGTTTAACTAAAAGGCTTAATACCTTTTAACCAAAGAATCATTAAAACCATTTTATTACAAATAACAATGGTTTTTAAATTAGCAATAATGTACCACAAAACTGTTATTGGTATATACAGAAAGTTTAAACATGACTTGCTAATTGTTTTAAAGATTTAGTTTAAATACAAGAGACTATTATGGATAAAGCAAAGTTTACATCTCACTTAATTTTACTGTCGGAAATTAAGAAATCTGTATCTAAAGATATGGGGAAAGATATAACTGTTTTAGAGTTATCCTACATACTCAACCAAAGCATAAATCCTTTAATGGCAATAACTTATAAAGAAAAACTAGATAAAATAAATACTTTTGAATTAGATCCTATTGAAGTTCTCAAAAAACGGAAGAACCTAAAAATATTAAAAGTATTAAACCTCATGCTTACGTTAAATCTAGACAAAACCATTAAAAAAGACGATATAGAAAGTTACAACGAGTATAAAGACAAGTTTTTAGAGAACATCGCAACAATAGGTTTAGACAGATTAGAGCAAGAAGCGTTAAAGGTACAAATTGAAAATTTATTGAAGTATAATTGGGTATCTTAATACATCTCTTAATTTTAAGATTCTGACTTTAATAAAGGGTTTAAGCCAAATGGAAAACATACAGAACGAAGAAGATATACTTCAAGACGCGACCAGAGCCGTTTTTAATTGTGGCACTAGTTTTAGTGAAGCTAAAGTAGTTTCCCTTACTGACGAGTTTAACCCACAACCTACACTACAAACACAACGAACCAACCTAAAATATATCTACGACAATAAACTACCGAATGAAATTGGACGTCAATTAGCGCAAGAACCAGAATACCAAGAAGAAACACGTTCATTACTTGTTGGTCACTTTAAAGAAATGGCTCTAGAAGATTTAATTGAGCAGCAAGATTACCAAAACCGCTACAAACAAACAGATCCAGAATTGGACCAAGACAATGAATCTGAAAACAATATGGATAATGAATACACATCACGCCCACCAGAGCCTAGACCTTGGTAAGCCTAACCATTAAAAAGAAAATGCCCGAATGATGGGCATTTTTTATATCTACGTAATATCTAGCTTCAAAAGTTCAGATGGATCTATGCGCTGACGGAATGAACATGCGAGTTCTTTTACAATTTGATTTTGATATTGTTTGCGGTCGAATGTGTCAAAAGCTGAAACCTCAATTTCAGGATCAGTGATTGCATTTAGAAGATCCTTGGTTGCATTGAGTGATGCTGTAGGACAAACATAGATAAGGTTAAGCACTGAAGTACGAAGCAAAATATCTAATAAGTGATATTTGGGCGGTTCCAGTTCCTTATCTACATTAGAAAAGTAGTTCACAAGATAAATGTCATTTGATAAATGCAGATTGATATTGTCAATGAGATCTTTGGTAACACCGTCAAGAATGCCATTCACCTTCAACAAAAGTTCAGTGTTTTCTATGTCTTTAATTTTTTGCGTATCGACACGTTCATTAAATAAGTTGTTTAGATTTCTCAAAAACTTTGGTTGTGGCGCCGTAGTTTCAAAATACATCTGATTTTTAATACGGTTCTTCATGTAAGTTTGGATCATCTTAGCTTCAGAAGAAAGAAACTCAATCTTAAACGTGTCGTATGACACTAGATCAATAAATACTTGCTGGCCAGCACCCGACTTAATATCAAACCAGTTCATAAAAATACTGGCTTTGAGTGATTTCAATTGTTTAAGAATAGCCGTCTTCTCAAAATCATTCATATTGAAGTAGCTACTTGAAAAAGTATCGAGATAAAACTTCCATTTATCTTGCACTATATTCCACGCTTGATTAATAGAAATGATTGGAGCATCTATAATTTCATCTTTGATGAATTTTGACAGCTCATATAATTCATTTAAACGTGCTTGGTAGTTGAAGTCTTGAGTAATCACATTCTTTTCTGATGTTGTGGACTCAGAATCCTCAAGATCCGCACCAACCAATAAATAAGCATCGGTTACTTTTGGTGTTTCCTTATTTGACGGTGCTGGTACTGGAGCACTAGAAAGTTCAGTGGAAAAAGTTTCATCATCTTCCGCTGGCGTATACGGCGGTGTAGTCTCTTCATTAGGAGAACGTGCGTCTGTACGTTCAGCAAAAAAGTAAAACAATTCTTCTTGCGGTGCAACTTTAAACGGCGTCACATTATTATTGATGATTGCTTTTACAATATGGTTTGCCAGTTTAAGCGTGTAGGATAGGGCATGTATATAAAGCTCTAATGTTGCAAAGTTACTGGTATCAACTTCATTAGCACCAAACCAAGATAGGTTACGCAGTTCAAGCCAGCTCGTGAAAGAAGCGTGAGAGCTATTAAAACTTAGATCTACGGTCTTGGACAAATAGATAAAAACGCAAAACAAAAACCTATTTTTGTACTCATACTTAAATACATCAGAATCGGTCCAGATCTTATTCTCAATGAGAGCAAGAATGTAATTTAAAAGCTCATGGTGTTTAATCGAATCGATTAAGTTGTCTGGTAATACTTTTAGTTTATTAAGGTGTGGTTTTACAGGTGCATCATTGGATGGTTTAAGGAAGTGGTAGAACAAGTTAAATGTTTGCGTATCATCTATATCAATTACAGGTTCATAATCATCTTCATCTACGTTATTTAGATCCTGTTGAATATCGACTATTTGCCCGGTGTGACCTTCTGAACGGTCAATCTGGCAGATACTAAAAAGAACAGGCAAAACCCCGACAATATTACGGTTGTCAATTGTTTGATAGTGGGTATCAAAAAATATCGTATCAGCTAAAAACGTACCTTTATGATAGTTGAGAAAGAAGAATAGTACGTTATTTAAAGAACGGTGATTTTCACCAGAAGAGGTGTTAGAAGTAGCGTTAAAGTCATCGAAAAAAACTAAATTTGTATCCATCTAAAAATACTTTAAACCACACCCTTAAACTATTACTAATAAGCATATAAGTTTTAAGAGAGGGTTTAAAGTTAATTTTAAATATATTTAATGGAGTTTAAGACATGGGGCTTTGTAAGCGCTCTACATTTGATGAAAGGTCAGAAACATCTTGCTCTAAAGTCATTGCCTGGTCTATCGCACGTTTCATTAAATATTCTTGATTAATTTCTTTAGGCTCTTTACGAGTAGCATTCTTTTGTTCTTCTTCTAATTTGAAACGTTCAAAAGCGAAAATAGAACGAATAATACATAAGCTATCTTCAAGTAGGTCTGAATGCACTTTAGGAAAAATTAGATCAGGATCTAAATCAGATGCGACTTGGTTAAACAGCATAAATTGATCGCGATGTTCGATAAGAAATTCATCATATGTACCGAACTCAGATTCGATCATATCTGGACAATTTGCGAGAGTAGAGACTTTCGTATCTTGTGATAACAGAATTGAATCACCTGATGGCGCAACTAAAGCATGAATAGGTTGTTCTGCAATAGGAGCCAACAACACTACAGTAAATGGGCGTGTTTGGTTTTTCATGGTTAGTCCTAATTAATATAAAAAAAGCTTTGGCCAAAAAGTCTATTTTGAAATTTTGGTAGGTTAATGGAATCGAATAGAAGGTCCGTCTCTTTAGTACACTTCTGATTAATTAGATAAATGATATTTTGAAGAAGTGCAATTAATTTAAATGGACTGTTGTATTCATTGAATATGGGTGCAGCAATGCAAAGAGTCTTTTTTCTATCGGTTGATAATGCCCATGGGTTCACCAGGGTAAAGCTCACCTTGGCATTATTATGTTCAATTGGTCGTGCATAAATATCAAGAACATCGGATAAAGTAGATACCTTTAATTCTTTTGAAATGTCAGTAAGAATCTCACTGACTTGAAGCGCTGTTTTATCATGAATATCGCTTATAGTGATGCAAACACCACTATTACTATTCATTAAATTTGCATAAAGAACTTCAATAACCATGGACTCGTCTTTGGATAAATCCTTTAAATTGGCATTGACTAAATCTATGATCCGATCTGATTTTTGTTCAAGTTTAATTTGAAGCAAAAGCGGTTCATTCTTTTTTGAAACAGGGAGTACTTTATAATCGCTAAGATTGTAATTTAACCGCTTCATTTCAGTAATCAGTGTTTCTTTGGCATTATCAAAAAGCTTCTGATCTCTCTTGGTTAAACCAATAACAAAATTTGTAGACATGAGTATATTCATGATCCACAAAGCAGTAGATAAGGATAAAACACTATCCTTAACAACTTCTGAATCTGAATCAGAAAACCCAGATATTTGCTTGATTTTGTCGGTTATCGAAATCATGTGAACCCTTGTTTAATTCGGCATTTTCATCTGAAACTTTGTCAAAAAGATTAGTTTGATTAAGTACGTCTTGGATATTTTTTTGTGGATCATCACTGAGTAAACATTGGAATAGGGCGCTAATTAAAGTAGCAAGTGATGTTCCATAGTCATTGGTACACTTGATTAACTGGCCAGCATCTAAGCAAATTGGTGTTTCATCATCATAAAGCAAGTGTAATTCTGGTGATTCAGCATAAACCAACTTTACATGAGTATCCGTGATGATTAACTCAACTTCTAAGTACTCATTATTTTCAACAAAATATTTAAAGCGCAACATCAATGCATCATCGCCACGTTCTATATATACAATTTGTCGATCGGTCGTATTGGTATGGCTGACGAATCTATTCTCTTTTGTGATCTGATCAATGTAGTTCAAAAAGATGGTTTTGAGTGACGCACTTAAAATACCTTTGGCAGCGAGTTCACTTTTCAAGTAAGGCAGAAAGTTTTCAAGATTTTCATGCAATGGTTTTTGCATTCGATCATCTCCAATGGGATTAATAAAAGGGCATACACATCAAATGTACAGCGACTCAGTTATGACTATTTCGTTACAACAGTTACTTAAAAGACTGCAGACTGTTTGACTTATAAAACTGATACTTTCGCCACACTTTTAATTCAGAAATATCTAACTTGTTTCTAAATCAATATGGCTTTATTTGATTATAAAGCCACATTGAAAGTTTAAATATTTAAAAATTATTTTTAGTATATACCTAAATCTAAGATTTAAAATGGATCTAACTTTTAACTGGCAAACTTTGTTGCTTTGGTTAAAAGGGTTAAGTCTTCATGGAATTGATTTTTTAAAAACCCATAGTTAAAAACGTAACTAATAAAGGTGAAAAACTCTAATTGGTTCGGTATTTTGTCTTCAAGAATACTGACCTCTAATTGCAATGTTCCTGTTGCACGTTTCTTAGAATGAAACTTAAGACCATCAAATGTTTGACCGTAATAAGTTGATATTTCCAAGAAAACTAAACGGAAAAAATAAGGGAAGATTTGAGAAACAACACGCTCAGGATCATCAATTTGAGTTAAACGTCTACCGTTGTGATATTTAAACTTAATACCATCAGCCATACTTTTTTCTACCAACAGGCGAATATAGGCATGACTACGAGTAATCATGCTTTTAAGTGGCGTTTTTGCTTCATGAATATTTTCGTATTGCATTTAGTTATCTCACATCTCAAGTCTTAATTGGTCAGCTTCATTTTCTTTTTCAATCGAAACTTCAGCAATAATTTTTTGGGTATTTTCGTTTTGCAGATCTTGATCAAATATTTCATTCACACAAGTTTCGACTAATTGTTCAGTCAAGTTTCTGCAGATCTCAAACTCTAAACCTTTAGGTTGTACGGTAGGGTAGCCGTCAATTAAAAATGAGTTTTTCATTTCATTTTCATTTGAAACTTTAGAGTACAAATAAGTCTCAAAATAACGAGCAAACATTTCGGTACTGGTCGCGTAATACGGCGTTGCACGATTTTCAGCACTGTCGATATTTAAACAGTCCTTTTTATAACGCGATAGATTGTCACTAAAACGAATATCACCTACGTTAACTTCAACGTCTTGCGACTTATCAAAGAAGTTTTGCATTTGAGTATGAGGATTTTTAACTCCCTCAGGCATGTACTTCTCTACCAGGTTATAGAACTTGTATTTAGATGACTCTATCAAGTATTCAGATAGGTTTTGCGATAGTGTTTTTAAATCCACATTCGCTGCGTTCGCAACACCTGTAATTTTTTCTTCCAAACCGGTTGTAGGTAAATGATGTTCTGGCTGGCGCATATCATTAAGTTTTTGCTGATAGCGCTCAAACGACTTAAAGCTTATAGCATTAATGTCAGTGTTAATTTTAGAGACAATGACATCCACCTTGTCTTGAACTGTACTGAAGAAAGATAGGTTTGTATCAGCTTTATATTCACGCTCATACTTCTTCAAGTACTCTTCAATTTTCTCAAACTGACGGCGAATGAGATCTTCATAGTGCTTTTGGTGCCAGTCAAAGAAGCTGTTTAAGGTTTTGCGCGTAGAATTAGGATAATTCTCTTTATTCTTAATCACTTCATCATGCATTGAATCAGCAACAGTGTGGTACGCCTTGATTGCAGTCTCAGCATTCTCATGAAGTACTTGACCGTAATTTTTCATTGGCTGAACTGGCTCATTCATCATCGCACGATGTACCTTTTCAAAAGCACGACCGGACTCAGTAACAGGGGAGTATCCAGCATCCAACATATTTGATAAGAAGTGTCGTGCACCTGGTATCTCAAAATTAGGGATGTCTTCATAATAGTCCTGAAGTACAGAACGATTCATTTGAGCGTGATTTTTATATACTTCCGCTTTTTCCAACATTCCCAAGTGTGCATCTAGCGCATGGCCATACTCATGAGCCAAACTTCCAGATCCGCTATCACGAGTTAAGTTAACCACGTTCTTAGACAGTTCAAAATGCGCTGCAGATCCTTTAATTCCGCGTGAAGCCAAAGCAACACCCAAGTTCAATAAACCATTGTTTGATTTAAAGCCCATGAGTTGTTTTAAGTCAGCCAATGAGTCATACACGGCATTAACCAACTGTTGAGCCACAGGACTAACTTTATTGCCTACTTCAACACCACGGATAGAAAAGTCATCTTTAAGCTTGAATGAATCCACATCGGCACCTTGGCGATGATCAGGACCAGTACGAGAGTAATTTAACAATCCGTAAATACTTGATTGGACTTTTTCAGTCACAAAGCCATTTTCAAGTTTTTTCACTTCACTGGTAAATGACGGCAAACGTGGTGCTTTAGGTGTATTCACAGCTTCAGTCGTTGCTTCTATAACTGGTGCAACAGGATCTTTAACATAAATAGGTGCAGATTCAGCTTTAACTAAACCACTTTCAATCGCACTTTTCAGAACGTATGGTTCAAGCACAGTTGAATATAAGCCAGTACGTTGCATGTTGCTGATCGCATCGCTCACATCTTTAGTGACTTTCGACTTACCGTAAAAATCAAAGATCTTACCTGTTGATAGAATCTCACTGAGTTCTTTATCAATCGTTTTTTCGATGATTTTCTCAAGCTGAACACTGATACCGCCTGTATGTTCTGGCATAATGTAGTACTCATTCAAATTGCTAAGCAATTCGAAGTAGTTTTTGTAGTTGTTCTTGGTACCTTTACTATAAAGCCCGATATAGTCTTTACGTTGGCGATCAGTCATACCAAGACTTTCAGCAGATAAGCTTTTATTGTTTCTTACCGCATGAATCAACTCTTCTTGAGTATCTACCATCAAATTTCTGATGTTAGAAACAACAGCCACATACGCACGTAATTCTGTCGCTCGTTGGCTATCAAGCATCAACGCATTTTTAGAGAATAACGGTTTAGTTGGGCAGTAGTCATACATTGCCTTTACGAATATTTTGTCATCAATACCGAGTGGCGTATTGGTGTACCAAGCTTGGAATTCTTTATTTGCAACGATTTTTGCTTTTCGATAGTCCGTAGCTGTTTGATCGGCTGATGTCGCTGAAATATATTCCAATGAAATGTATTCACCGTAGCGATCTTTATGTGCACCGCCAAACTTGGCACCTACATCACCTAAGTACATAGCAGGGGAGTCACTTGGCTCTACCTTTACATCAACAGGCACATATTTGTCTTTTGGTACCAATTGATCGATAAACGTGAAGTCAGTAAACACACGGTTTTGAAGTTGTAAGACATCTTCAACTGAGCGCATACTTTTAACAGGAAAAACGCACAGAGACTTGTAATCACCGTGAATATCGGACTTATCACCAAAAAGTTTAACCGATGCATATTCATTGTCGGTCGATGGCTTGATGGCCAAAAACAATTTGTGATTTTCAGTTTTGATATACGGCTTTATGTGTGCGGTTTGATCGTATAGAGCACCAAGCGTATTCGTAATCAAAGTTTGGAAATGCAAACTTGCTAACTGTTTATTCTCAAAGTCAGTTTTGTGTTTAATCTGAATTTCAGGCAAGTTAGATAGTGCTAATTGCTCTAAAGTGGTACCGAAATTAACCTTAGATTCGATAGCATTTAAGATTTCGTGACTAAACTGGTCTACATCATCAAAACCAGTAATCAATTGATACTGATAGTCATGAGACGGTATACGAAGAAGCACGGCAGTTAATTGAGGCTCATAGTCCGTATCAACCATAAACAATTGCGGTGTTTCATCTTGTTGAGATGATTTGTTTAGCAACTTGTATTGGTGAACTTTAGGGTTGGAACCTACAAAATGCTCAGCATAAGCCTGTTTAATCGTATCTTGTAATGCTTTGACATGCTCAAGCATGACGGCATTGACTTCATTTAAAGCGGTTAAGGTTTTATATTTTTCTGCAAACGCCTCATTCACGGCGATCTGCTCTAACATAAATCTAGGCTGAATATCCTCAAGTTCTGGATTACCTACACGGTTTAATACAACACTAAATTTGAGCTTATTAATGAACGGATCAGGTTCACCATTGATACCATTGCTAAAAAGTTCTTTAAGATCACTTTTCTGAAGTTTAGAGTTCACCAAATCAAACGGATGAACTTCTTCAAATGCCTGAACATCAAAAACTTTGGTTAAGTTTTTAGGCATGATTGCTGTCTGGCCATCTACATGAGCGATAACATAGGTGTACGCTGGAGAGATGTTGCTCAGAAGCTCAGTGACTTCATTCGGTTTTTTATCGTAGCTAAGATCCTCAAACTTTTCGTATGTTGCAGAATTAAGATTGCTGATGAAATCTAATTTAGAGTTGAAATTAGATGGATGATCAGAAATGTACTGGAACATCTTGTTTGGTAAAGACGTAAACACTTTATTGATTAAAGTTTGCTGACTATCTTTAGCTTTGAAGAAGTTGAGATCTGACTCGTAATATTTTTCAAAAGTGAACTTAGCTGGAGGCATAAACGTCATGCTGTTGCGTGAAGTCGATAACTTAAACAAAGCATTCGCAGACGTTTTAACCGCATCTCTATCATTAAAGCCAGTAGCCTTATGTATATTGGCATCTAGGGAAACTGAATGCCCAATAAACGGCGCATTTTTGTCTTTATGATTGTAGAGGCGTATATACTGAAGATCATTCTTTTGAAACACAGTTATAAACAAATCATGATCAGGGATCTTGATTGCGCCG
The DNA here is from genome assembly GCF_013417805.1 of Acinetobacter sp. YH12226. Lineage (GTDB taxonomy): Bacteria > Pseudomonadota > Gammaproteobacteria > Pseudomonadales > Moraxellaceae > Acinetobacter. The sequence goes on from NZ_VPDG01000012.1 coordinate 56,001, forward strand.
TGGTGATCTTCATAGTGCTTTACAGCATTTTCTAGCTGAGTGTTAAAGTATTCAGATTCACTATTGAACTGTACGTTCTCTTCTTCAGCTGTTAGAGAAAAATATTTAACGTTATTCTGAAAAGCTACATTAGGTTTGAGAAGATCCTTAATCACCTCAAATTCTTTTTGTACTTCAACATCAAATTTGCCAAAAACTGTACGCTGATTAATATCAATCAGGTTCAGATAGTTGAATAGCTGAATGTTGTTGTAGTTGTGGTTCGGTAGGGCAGTTTTGTTTAACTGGAGCTTACCATCTTCTAACTGCATGCTTTGGACTTGCTTCAAGTCATCTGCAGTCAGCTCTACACCAAAGACTTTCTTAGTTTCTTGTTTGAGCTCTTTATCTTCACCAGCAATCACTAAGGCAGCTAGTTTTTGTGCCTTGTCATAATCGCCATCTTCTAGATATAGGGTTTTTTCAACAAAATACTTGGCAATGTTCGCATACGCTTGATTTGTTGCTTTGTAGCCATCGGTAGACAATGAAAAATGTTTGTTTTCATCAAATTCATTTGATTTAACGGTTTTAACTTTTAAATCGTCAATGTCACCCGTTGGTTTAATCTGAACATAGATTTCATCTGCAGCGAGATCCATGTTCGAGACAAATAAGGTCGAATTTTTAGAATAAAACTGACGTTCGATACTCGACAACAGATCCTTTGCATCTTTACGGTCTTCTTCCATGTCAGACTGCATATCTTCAGCAATCGACTTGATGTTTTCGCCACGGTCATCCTTTGTGATAAATGACCAGTCTTGTTGCGGATATTTGGCTGTTAATGCCTTTTGGAAGCTTTGAACTTCAACAAAGCGATTGAACTGACGGTCCAGACTAAACCCATCTGTATGTGATGAAGTTTTAGCAAGAATATCCTCAGGAACAGAATCAGATTTAGTCTTACGATTGAAGTTTTCACTTGCATTTGGCACCAATAAATTACGGAATAAAATCTCATTTACACCGTTCTTTAAGAATGACGCACTTTTAGTTTGTGATAGAGATTGTTTTAAAAATGCTTCATCAAAGTTTGATTCATCAAGAAGCCGAGTAAACTCTTCAAAATACGCTGAAGCTAATTTATCGTTATTAGCAAGATCAGCCGTGCACAGATCGCTTAACTCTAAACGCTGTACATCTTGCTCTAGCTCTAAAGGCGCAGAAAAATCACCAGCAACAAAATCATTGATATTTTGCTCAACATAATTGTTCGTGCGTGACATCAACATATCAACTGCAGTTTCATTATTCACAAATTCCTGAAGCTCAGGCGTGTTAATTGAAACCAATTGATTGTCGAATTGCTTAGATAGTAATTTGAACAGATCCGCTTTATGTTGATTGCTTTCTACTTCAGATTCAAAACCTACAAATTTGCCGTTTTCATCTTTAGCGTAGTAGAAGCTGTTTTTATTAAACAAAAAGGTATTTGTTGCAGACGTAATGCCAGATACCAAAGTTTCACTTTGCCATAAGACTTTTTTAACTTCATTGTACTGTTTTGAGATCTCAACATTGTGTGTGTCGATTTCGTCAGAGATCGCTTGAATATCATCTACGCTGAAGTTTTTTGTTTGTGTAGCTGAGCGCACGACATCTTGAATTTCAGCATATTTCTGATTTAGATAATCACTATATTGCTTCTCAATTTGTTGAGCTTGTTCAGTAGCCTTAGGAATGACATAGACATCCAAGATCTGTCTAATTTCAAGCATAGACGGCGCGAAATCACGCACCTTGTCATTGCCTCTTGCATCCAATAATTCTTCAGGAAACTTTAAGAGCTCTTTAAGTACGGCAACATCATCAATTTCTGGAGTAGGGAGGTCATTTGCAATGTTGAGTAGATCAGACTCAGTAATAGATGCCTTCTCAGTTGCCTCAAAATTAACATCAAGGTCATTCAAGATCTCGTTAACATTTGATTCATTGAGTTGTTCTTCTAGTTTACGCTGTTTGATTTCAGCAGATTGGTGATCATAGAGCGCATTAAACTTAGGAACGATGTTTACAGAGAATTCAGAGAACTCTTGGCTCAGATCGGCAAAGAAAACTTTACCTGTTGGCATCTGGCGTACCATTTGTTGTAAGACATCATGGCGAAGCATGGCAGCGTCATACACCATCTTATCTACAAGGCGTGTTTCAATACCTTGTTTAGACGCCATCCATGTGCCGTGTTCATCTTTATAAAAAGCTGGAATACCTTGTTTAGCTGATTCTAATAGCTTTGGATACGGCAATTGCTGTTGATTAAACACACGGTCTATCACAACAAGATCAGAAGCTAATTTTTGTACATAAGCATCAACATCTTTAAAGCTCATGTTAAACATTCTGTTGCCACGGCCATGCTCAATCAGCTGATTAAAAGTGGACTCGTATTCATGAGCAAAATGCACCAGGTTAATATTGTCATTTAACCCCAATGCTTCATACGGATCATGAGCAAAGATTTCAGGAATATGGCGCAAGTCATCAATAATCAGTAACGAACCATCTTTTTCGTAATTGACGGGTACTGCAAATGGAGACAACTTAATTTTGGCTAGATTATCTAGACTTTCGCCACTGGCCATCGCCGATTCTTCATCTAGATAGACTTTAGAGAAGATATTTTCATAGCCATAATCTTGAAGACGATTAAAAGGAATTTTTGAAGACTGAAATTGAGCCAAGTAGGATTTGTTCGATTCCTGAAGACTGGTTTTCAGCGTATCAAGGATATTAGATCCATTGTTTAGCTTACTGACATACACTTCAGGGAAAGCAGAAAGGCGTTCGGTCGCTGATGCGAAGTAACTTTTCCAGTTCGGAATGTTCTTCTTAAACGGTAGATTGGTGAGATAAATATCTTCTTGCTTAGTCGGTACTTTCATATCGTTGGTAAACGCTGGAAAGACCTTCTGAAGATCGTTTAGATCGATACCAGACTTTGCCGGGTTCTTATAGTAGTACGCATGAATACCATCATCATTTTGCACTTCATAAAAATGGGCATCCATTAACACTTGTTCAAATTGCTTAGAACTGTTTTGTTCAATAGATTTTTTGAATTGCTCAAATTCATTAACAACAAGCATCGCCGTTTTTGGGCGAAAATTGTTGGCTGGCGATACTACAAGACGCGCACCAAGACCAGTTAAATTAGGCCATTTAACTTCATTCACTTTATAGTCTCCTACTTGGTCACATAGCATGATCCAAGACTTTAAAACGACTCTTACGAGTACTTATATGTGCTTATATTAAACTAAAAAATTAACTTTGAGGGAGGGTTTAGGCGTTATTCTTTAAAATAGTATATACCGAGTAAATAGCACTGTTTAAATACCTATCATTTTTAATAAAACCATCTAAAACCGTGCACTATTCTTTCTTTTTTTATAAATAAAAATGCCACCGTATAGGTGACATCTTGCTTAAAGCTGATGGTTACATTTTAACAAATTCGTTTTTAGCGAGTTCGTCTGGTTGGGTGCCATCTTCTACACCTACAATAATTCCAGTACCACGAATAAAGTAGCCACTATTATTCGGATATTGGACCAAGGTAACATTATGCTCAAGGTTACTTTCTAAAAAGGTAGTGCCGTATCCCCAAAACTTATTTAATCCTTGCCATGGAGCATCCTTAATATAATTGTTTTGGGCATATTGAATGGTGTATTGACCAATTGGAAGAGATATATTGACAGTTTGCTTTTTGGGTACCTGAACAACGGCTCGTAACCTTTTAGTGGCCTTATCTCGAATGATAAACACAGTATCAACATTTTGAGATTCCATTGAAACAGGACCAAAATGTTGTGTGTTTTCCATACTGGAAACATTAATCACTTCTTTTTTAAATGGCATGGCTGCACTATTGGCTACCATTTTTTGATGTTCAGCATAGTCTTTTGCCATTTGTAGACCGTTTTCAGGTTCATTCGGTTGGCCTGGATTGGCTGACTCTACTGATTGAGCTTGTTTCGATATTGCCCGTGTAGCACTTTGAGCAAAGAGATCGACCAATCCGAAATGATTAGCCACAGATATAATTGCAACTGCTAGACCAAAACCAGCAAATTGCTTTGGAATTGCTATTGCCATAGTGCCCCCTGATTCCATTTATAAGATTTAAATAAAAAAAAGATGCCACCCACAGGGGATAGCATCCAAGATCTCAAAATTGCTTATAGTGCCAATTCAGGATCGCTATTCTTTTGTTTGCTTAATTCTGGATCTGCTTGTACTTCAATGTTGGTCATGAGCTTAGTCCAATATTCATCGTATTCAGCTTGTGACATCTCATTAATGACTTCATTCCATTTAACTAGGTTCTCATGTTGATCTGTACCCGGTTGGAAGAAGTGCATTGCATTTCTGACATACTGCTGATGATCAGCAAAACGCAGTTCAGCAATATTTTCCTGAATATAGTCCAGGCCTTTCACCGTAAATTCGCGAATCTCCTTCATGATTGCATCTTTTTCTATACCATGCGGTTGAGTTACAGAAGATGAACCACCTTCAGGACATGGGTAAACAAGCCAATCATTACGCAAGTTCATTTCTGCTAAGGTCACTTGTAAGTACTGCTCACCACTACGGGCAAACATTTCATGTGCGGTCGTCCAATACGGCTTCTTAGCACTTGTTAAGCCCTCTAATACCATCGCATTTTTGTAGAAATCAGTTTTTAGCTGAGATTGATTAGTTGATGTTAAGCGATCGTTCGTCTGTAAGCTTAAAGAAATTAACTTTAAGTGTTCATCTGACAATGGTTTAGGGCTGTTTTCTTTGATGAAGTCGAGTGCACATATCGCAAACTGACTACGCAACATTTGTCGATAATCACGGAATACAACTGATCTAAAGACTGTACTGTTCGCTGCACCAAGTACTTGCGCTGCAAAGACACGATCATGATCAATTTCAGAACGAGATTGCGAGATATATTTGTTGAGCTCAGTCCGTGGGATTGGATACTCATTTTCAGACAAGAACTTATGCAAGCCTTGGGCAACGTGCATATAACGTCTATGTTGTATGGCGTCCTTTTGGAAAAGTTCAGGATCTTCATGACGATTAGCGAAGTTAATCAATGAAGATAGTTCAGTATGCAACTTGCCACGTTCCGCAATAAACGTATTAATTTTCTCTTTTATGCTGTCTCTATCTGGCGTAAACAAATCAACAATGTCAGGTTGATCTACCAATGTTTTATCCAAAATCGTTTTGATGCTGGTTTCATAAAACTTGACTTGATTCTCAAGATTCGTGCGAAGTACTTCTATCGAGTCATCCTTTTTCATTGGCAAGTAATACATCGCTTGATTTACTTTGGCTGCAGCTTGCAACAAATCTTGGTTAATGTTGGCATACTTCTCAGACTTAATGTTATTCAATTCTGCAAAACGAGTTAGATAAGGCTGTACGTTTTCCATCATCATTTTTGGTTGATTGCGTGTCATCGCACTAAAAATGAGATGGTCATAGGCATGGAAAAATTCATGACCAAACGAGCCAAAACCTGAATTCTTGGTTAAGTTAATCACACGGTTAGATGGCTCGTAATGTGCCATCGCAGCGGAACGTCCACGCGAACCAAAAGCAACACCCAACATACCGTTAAAGCCAACAAATTTCGGATCTATATCAAGTGCCTTAGCAAGAGCGAAACAACCGTCATATGCGTTATTTAATGCGATTTGACGATCGCTCTGGTTCAAGTACTCGCCAAACTCTACGGCTTTAAATCCAAAGGTCGCTTGCAAGGTATGTGCTGTAACATCTTGGCCATTACGTGAAGCAATGTTTTCCGTCACAACCACATCACTGAGCTTGAATGCCTTACGCATAGTACGAGGCTTAGCATACTCTTTGAATAGGGCATCTAAGGTACTCGCCGTGTCATCTACAATGTTCGATACATTCTTTTCAGATAACGAGACTTCTTGAGTATCATCATTCTCTGCAGTTGCGTCTTTGGTTTTTTTAGCAGTTAACAGATCCATTACTTGTTCAGATAGACCAGCATCAGATCTGCTAAATAGCGTACTCGAATCTATAATGTTGCCACTTCTAAAAGTAACAGTCGCTTTTACTTTGTCTTGGAACGGTTTGGCATCAATCGCACTACGTATTTTTTTATAGATAGAGTAGGTGCCTTTAACTGGCGGTAACTCTTTCCGTAAATGATGAAGTGCTTCAGTGAGCGTTTTACGTGCTTCACTACTATCGGTTTTCGCCAATTCAGAACTAATAATCATGTCAGTGGCAGCATATTCAGCATAGCTTTCTACCAATGAAAATAATGACCGATCTAATGATTTAAACGCCGTGAACAGATCTTTGTCTTCATTCAAACGAACGTATAAATCACATGCATTAGGAATAAATTCACGAACTGTTTTTGCTTCCATTAAAGCATCACGCATACTTAAAACAGCGTCATAGTATCCAGCACCTACTTTTTTAAACTGTTCTTCAGTGGCATTTTCAAGCGGATAACGTGGCTGATCATTCGTCATCTTGCGTACAGCGTCAGTCAGCAAGTGAATGTAAATATCTCGACCAGCTTCTTTTGCTTGTAAAACCGATTCCTTTTTCCAAATTTTGTCACGCGTAATTAGGTTTTTGACTTGCAAAAGCGACATATCTTGAATCTGACTGAGCGATAAACGTGGACCATACAGATCCTTTTTCGCACCAGGCATTTTCATACCCGTATCTTCAATAAGTCCAACTTCAGAACGTGACTCAGTGGCTTTCGGTTTGGTTGTTTTTGGCTCTTTTGGTGCTTCAGCTTCAGGCTTACCCTCAGACTCAAACAGTGATGTTTGCTCTGGAGCAACTGGCTCAGTCGGCTCTACAACTTCTACCGTTGCTTCCTGTACTTCTGGTTCAGTAGGCTTTTGAACTTCAGGTTCAGTTACGATCGGTTCTTCAACCAATGGTTCTTGGGCAACTTCTACAACAGGTGCGCTTTGAACCATATGTTCAGGTTTATATACTTGATCGCGAGACTTAAATAATTCTGCTTTTTTGAATGATTTTGCAAAATCAGTAATTAAGAAGTTCTTAGAGTTCGGGTGCTTTGGCGTAGGAAGAATTTTATAGCCTTGATCAACAAATTGCTGATGTTCGGCATTATTCACAATGGCCAGTTTTAACGGAGATTGATCATCGGCAACTTTAATCGCGAGATCGAACCGGTCTTTAGATTCAAGTAGCTTTTCACCAAAGGTAAAATCAATTTTATTGACCAATGTTGAAATATTAACAGCCACAATCTCATTAAGGCCTTTAACATCAATATTTTCAAAACCGGGTGATAATGGCACCTTGATTGTCTGCAGTATGTTTTCACGTAACCCAAGATCATTTAATACTTGGTCCACAAGATGCGCTTTTATCCCGTTTAACTGGAAGTCTTTAAACAATCCACCACGCTCGTTGAATTTAGCAAACTGCTCAACATTATCAAAAACCCGTAATTGATCATGCTGTAAAACTGGTGTGTCTTTATCTATGACAGAAATCACTAAATCAGCACCGTCATTGGCCACAATAATTTTGGAGCCGTTTTCAAACGCTTGATCCATTTCTTTTTGATGGATGTAGTCGGTAAAGACGTTCATCAAATCAACATTGGTCATCACATCATTGCTTTTCACAAAATCGATTAGATCTTGTTTCGCCGTTGGATCGATGTATTGATTATCGGCATCACGCAAAGTTAATGCCTTGTAATCGTCCAACTCAGGGTTAAACAATACCTTTTCTTTAAGGTGTAGGTTTTCGATCGACTGGAAGATCTGATAGCGTTTTTCTAATGAGTCGATCAAGTACTGCATTTGCTCTTGCGTACTTAAAACTGAATCATTGCTAAGCGTCAAAGCTTTAAACAGCGCCTTATCGTCTGCAGCTAAGTCATTCAGACTTGATTTAACGATTAAGCGATCGGTAGACGGAATCTGTTCACCGCTGAAATATAAGTTAATCGCACCGTGCTTTTGTTCATCAGCTGGTGAAACCGTGAGATAAAAATTTATCTCAGGAAACTCAAACTCTTTGATACGTTCTGGATTGGTGATAATGCTTAAAAGAGATCCCGTTTTTGTCTCGAGAGATTTATTTTTTAGTGCCGTCCATTCTTCAATAGAACGATTTTCAAATGACTGCAGTAGGGCAGAATTGATTAAATCACGGTTGAGGTTAAATCCATTCTTGAGTGAGTCTGGAGTCGATTGTAATGCTTCAAGCACAAGCCCATGTTTAAAGAGATTGCCAAAGTCATTTTCACTGTTAACATCGGTCTTTTCAAGTGGCAAGAAACTTGATGCATGCTCATAGACATTCTTAACTTCAATATCAAGCTTTAAGCCTTTTTCATATTTCGGTACCGCTTCCTTGGTCAAAATACGATTAAGAATTACATTCTTAAGGTCATCATAGGTCAGCTTGTTTTTGCTGATCGGATTAGAGCTCAGGATATGTTCAAACGAAGAAGCACCATTAATCATAATGGTTTTTTGCTTTTGTAATGAACTAACCTTTTGACCTAGATCCATCGGCAGTAAGCGAATGAAGTTCTGATCAGATGCTATCGTACTGCTATACACCGCCAAAGAACGTGCGCTAACTTCAGGCTCAACCATCAAAGCGTTACCTTCAGCTAGGTAGGTTTTTACCGCTTCTTCAGTCAACGTGACGACATTTTCAATTTTCGAGTCTTTTGGCGCCGTGACTTCATTGTAGGTCGGTGTTAGATAACCTAGTGCCATCAAAATATGCTTGTGCTCATTATTAATAATGGCAGTAACCGCTTCAGATTTAGACTCTTCACCCACGGCATTTTGATAAAAGTCTTGTAGATAGCGCTTATACGCCATACTTACCGCGACCTTTTTATTTAAGGCAAAAAGCTGTTCTTGTGTATTTGAGTTGAAGTGGTCTTTATGTATCACCTTAGGCAGATAGTTTTGAAAGCTGTCTACCACATAGATTTCATCTTTTTCGAGTGTTTCTTTTAAAGACAAAACTTCATTGGTCGCAGCAAAAACAATCGCGTTGGCCAGTGCATTACCAGGATTCGTGCGTACACGTAATTCCTCATTTATCGCATGATTGAGTTGCGACCTAATATCAGGTAATCGGTTAAGGATAGGGGAGTCAGGATTGTTGCCAATATTGCTACTCAGCTCAGAAAGCACATGAGCCACATCGATACGCTTATTAAAACCCTTGTAGTTACCGTCCTGTTCTAACAGGTTATAGAATCGCTCTAAGCTTTCATCCGATAAATATTGTGATGCAATGCTATGGGCATCACCATCACCAAGCGCCGTAAATTGGCTATTAATACTATGCAGTTGTTGAAGAATACGAGGCATTTGCTGATGAAATGAAAAGTAGTTTTTACCTACATTTTCAGCACTGGTCGCAATCATGTCCTCAATACTGTTATCCAGCACTGATACAGCATTCGAGAACACCATATCGTTAAAATCTGGCATTGCAGATTCTTGAGATGGTGAATATCCCAAAATAGAATATTCAAACTTTTCGACTGCAGATAACTCTTGATCTTGTTCATCATAATAATGAACCACATCAAACTGGTTAACAGCTTCATTCCAAAGCCCGTTAGGTTCTTCACCTAGATCAACGTTGAAATGATAAATGTCAATGTCATTTGAGGTGTGAGTAGCTTCAAACTCGTTCGCCTCATCCAATAGACGTTGCATTTCATCTTGCAATTCATCATCGGTGACAACGCTTTGTAGGAAGTTATCCAGATCCGTGCCGTATTCTTCACGGTCTATCACTGAATCAAAAAAACTATCATAAAGATTGTTCAGACGCGTAGAAGCAATGTTTAACTGACTTAATGCCAATTCCATTTCATAAGCTTGATCGTCATAGGCTTGCTGATCCAAAACATACGCATTTTCAGTAGCAACAGCGACTTGAATCGCAACCGCTTTTTCAATACGCTCACTGATGGTATGTGTTGCTTTCGCTTCAACAATCGCTTGACGTTCTTCTTTGAGCTTTGCAATTTTTTGTAGGTATTCTTGCTTAATTTTTCGCATTAAAGCGAGTTTAGTCAAAGAGTCCTTAATGACTGGTTCTGGAATGTTCGGCTTAAACTTGGTGTGTCTAAAAAAGTGATCAATTCGATTGAACAAACGTTTTACTGGAACCTTAGGTTCAGGCGGTATGGTTTGCTTAATTTGATTGAGATCCAAGCTTTCTAAACTTGTACCGATGTCATCCAAACTTTCATAAATTAATTCACGATCAAAACTGCTATCACCAATTGAGTAGGGATCAAATGTTCTTAAATTATTAATATTATTTTGAACGCTTTGGATCAGGTCCTTAATCTTATCGGCAAGGTCGAATTCTTCTACATCTAAAGTTTGGTTGTTGTATTCCCAAACTTTCCAATCATTGTCCACCAGCTGTAACGCAGTTGTTTCTATACCAAATGGTGCCAATGCTGACGGGATGCTGTTTTCTTCGTATGAATACAAACAGTCATTGATTTTCGTGACTAAGGTTTGAAGCTTGATCAATCCTTGGTGATTAACGGCATGATCATCCGATCTAAGCGCATTCACAATTGGATCAATGCTCGTATTCAGCCCCTTATTCAGCTCTCGAATATCAATAAATTGCTTCGGTAAGCTGTTATACGCTGGCCATGCTGGATGTGAAGATATTTTATAATTGGTCAGCTCAGGAATTTGCGTAATATCTTTTAGGGCAAGTACTTCACCGCCTGAATTAACCGAAATCACTAGCTGTTTGCTTAGTTCAATAGGCTCTATCGTATCTTCTATGAGTCCAGCATTTAGCGCTGCTTCTTTATCAACATAATAACGAGTCAGTGTTTTATCTGCTTGGTACCCGTAATTGTCTAAATCAGCCAACGGCAATGGATCTACGGACTGCAGTAATGTCGGTAGCTTATTCCAGCCTAAATCTGCTTTATTGAATTGTTTAACCGCACCCATAATGGTTGTATTTGGGGCAAACGGTTTTTGCTGTTTTGCTTGGTAAAGCACAACGGACTTTTGATTATTGAGTTCAAATAGGGATTGCCACTGGTTTTTTTCAGCACTACTCATTGGGTTTTGCAGATATATATCTGACATATCCATTTCAATGAGGTCATTTTTAGAGTCGTAAGGAAAAACAGATTTTATGTCAGCAAGAGAGAGACTATCTTGCGAACTCTTATACATAAAACTAAGGTCGTTATTTTGCTCATTGGTGATATAAACAAACTTTCCAGTCTTTTTTAAACCTGTTAAGAAGCTGTTTAAGGATGTGTTCAACTTTTTCTCTAAAAGCTCAACATCTTTAATCTTAATAATGGCTGCTTGGTTTCTTAAATCAGTTTTAGGGGTTACTACAAGTTGAGCGCCAAAGCTACTCAGATCCAACCATTTCTTTTTAGTTGACATATAAACTCCATGGCAATATGTATAAGCATCTTTTAATTAAAATATCAAAGCACCATCGGTTACTTTTGAACGGTATATACTAAAGATTATAAGAGAATTTATATAAAGAAACTATCTAAAAGGGTTTTAAACAAAGAAAGGGATGGCTTAAAACCATCCCTTTTTTTTAAGTTTTTTTCATTATCAGCCTGATAATGAAAAAATCAGGCTATTTACTTGCCATTGTTTGTGAAAGTGCAATCCTACGAATGTTACCCGTAGACTTAGAACGATCAGTCACTTCAATTGAGCCGTCAGTTAATTTGCTTTCAGCAGAAACTAGCGCAGCCAATACCGCTTCTTTACGTTCATTTGACTTGTATTGTTGATATTGCAAGTTCAAGCGTTCAGTACTTTGAATTAAACCATCGACCATCAAACCACGTTCATCTTTAATCGCTTGTGATTTAGCAAAGTCTTTGTAATCTTGCCCTGAACCTAAATAACGAGAGACACTTTTTTCCAAGTGTTGCATCGGTGCAAGTTTGGTACTTGAATCATGACTATTGGTACCACCACCAGCAACAGGGGAGTATTGCGCTTGAATTGCTTTCAAAGAGGTAATTGCTGGAGAAGTTAAAGCATCTTTCGCCAGTTTAGCCATCACATAATCTTGACCAGCAGATGTTTTCGCAATTCTACCGTCAATTGGAGCATCAGGTAGACCAACCATGTTGTTGATCAATGCATTTTGAGCACGAGCCATCGCCGTGTCTGGCGCTGCAGTCGTGAATAAAGTTGAAGCTTGTAAACTTAGACCAGCATTTTCACCAGCAGCACCACATAGTCCAGACGCAGCCTGAGAAGTGGTACAAAACTCATTATGAGCTTGTAACATAGCTTCTTGTGCTTTGTGAGGGTTCATGTAGACACCAGGCGCAGCAACCACTTCAGAGCCAACTTTATTTAAAATTGAACTATCAGCAGATTTATTGTCTTGTTGAGCTTGTTCACGATCGCCTAAAACTTCACACGCTTTAAATGCTTGGCCATGTGCACCAAACTCAAATTGAGCTTTTTTCATTTGCTCACTTTGTTTAACAGCTTGGTACGCCGTTACAAGACTTTGTGCGTTTTTATGTGCGTTATCTGAAATACCTTGAGCAGATACAGCCTCTTGTTTCGTCAGGATCTTAATCGCTGCCGTCACATCATCTTGTTGCTTTTTAATGCCCAAAGATAAGTTTGTGTCCAACGCACGTAACGCAGCGCTTTCCACCGCATCAGCCTGTTGAATAAGCATATTCAAGGTATTTACTGCCATCGGGTTGCCCACGGAAGCACAGTAATAAGCAGATGCAGAACCGCTAATAATGGCGAGGGTTAAACCGAGTGCACTAATTTTTGAACGAGAGCCGTGCGCTTGTGGCGCTTTCATAACTTTACGTGATGTTCTTTTCGGAGTACGCATTATTTAGTCTCCTTAAAATTGAGGCATAGTTTGTGAAAGCTTAACTTTCACTGACTGGCCGTATTTCGTTTTCACATCATCTTTTATCGGCTGAGATTTCGCTAAAAGTAATGCAGACAATAAACCTTCTTCACGCAAACTTTGCTTGTAAGTTTGAAGATCTAAATAAACAGAAACGCCGTTAATGATATTGGCTTCTTTAAGTAGACCGCGTGGATCTTGCATCGCCATCGCCATTTGCCATTTTTTAGCTTCAGGACCACCGTAGTAACGTGCGATTGTTTGGTCGATCAAATCGTTGGCAGACACCATTTTGCCGTCAATATCTTTGAATGATTTTGTATTTTGCGCGTCAATAACCGCCAAGCTATACGCTGGCATAGCAAGTAAAGCTGTTTTTTGGTTGGTTGCTTGCAAATAATCTCGACCAGCTGGAGTACGTGCCGTTGCATTAGACAATGATTTATCTGGTGTACCTAAAATGTTTTCACGCACGTAATGTCTTGCAAGAGCTTCTTTTGAGCCAGGTGCAACAGACTTAAACAGTAGGGAAGCATTGGTATCGCCACCCGGTAATTTAGACAACGTACATTGACCAGCTTGTGCTTCAGCAACCGTACAGAATTCAGCTTTATGCACGTTTAGGCGTTGATTAATCACTTCCTGTTGAGAGCCAACTAATTTACCGCCGACTTGAGAAGTTTGAGTCGCCATATCAGCTGCTTGATCAATCACTTGACCAGATGCACTCGACATATTTGTATTTTCAGCCAAAACCTCACAAGACTTAAAGCCTTGACCAGTATTGGCGCCATAAGCAAATTGTGCTTTTTTCATGGTATCTGACTGTAAAAGCGCTTGAATACCAGAGGCAATAGTTTGGGTGTTTTTAGTTGTCGCATCGGTAATTTGGTTAGCAGCTTGCGCCTTTTGCTTCACCGCAACTTTAAGCGCTGCAACGATGTTTTCAGTCGAATCATCTAACTTTCTACGGGTACTTTGAGATACTTGTTGAATATCATTTGCTTGGTTGCTTGCATGCTTAGGAATCTGAGAAGACATCTCGCTCATAATCGTACCCAAACCAACCGTAGCCCATTCAGCAAAAACAGGACTACTAATCACCAAAGTTGCACCTAAAATGACAGGTACAAACTTTGATTTTCCTTTAGGCTGTCTTAAAGTATTTTTACGCTTTCTCATAGTCATTACTCAAAGAATTTGGCTGAAGCATTGGAGTTTGGTGTAGTGCGTTGCATCACATTATTAGCCACCGAATAGTTAGCCAGTGATGAAAGAGTACTTCCAGCCATGTATTTATTTTGAAAATCAACGCAAGTTGATGAAGAGCATTCCATCAATCCGACTGGAACAACGTTGTTAGATGCAATTGACGAGTAGTTCAATGCAACAGTCGCTTGCTGTTCAGAAAGTCGAGAACGAGAAAAAACAAAAGCAGTATCAATGTCGCCATACTGCAGACCATTTGGAATCAAATTACAGACACCCATTTTTGCTTCTTCTACGCCACACGAGGTCGCCAAGTGAAACGCATATGGTGAGGTTGCTTCATCTGTTGAATTTGAGAAAAGTTTCCCTGAAACATCTTGCATGTATTTAGAAACGTTAAAGTCTTTTAAGTTTCTATTGAGATCGGTTTGTTCACGTTCTTCAAGAGCCGTACAAAAAGCTGAATCAGGGAGGGCAGCATTCGTACCAGAATTTAAAATCGCTTTTTTGATCTCAATATTTTTATCGACACTTTGAATACCAGCAACGATCATTTCTGAATCACGCGTTTGGTTATCAACAATTTGATTTGCACTGACCGCTGTTTGTTGAGTAGATACACGCACAGCAGAACGTACCATCAATTGCTGAGCTTGTATTGCAAGCTCAGAAAGGATAGTGCCAAGACTAAAAGCATTGGTAAAAAGTGGTACGGATAATAGACCAACCGTTAAAGTACCCACCGCAATTGCTTTAACAGGTGAAAACTGATTAACAGTAATTCTTCTTTTACGCAGATTATTTCTATTTTTCATACCACCCCCAACTTAAGAGAAAAAGTCTTTAATTGATTGGGTGACAGAAGTAGATTCTGAACTTGAAGTTTTTGCGTTAGACGGTGTGCTAGTACTGGCTTTTTGATCAGTTGAATAAGAAACTGGACTAGTCGAGCTACTACCATTGATTGTATAAGTATCTCCACCCTCAAAAGCACCGCTAGGCATAACTAGACCAGGATCAAGTTTACCAAGTTGACCATTCACAGCAGTACCAAGCGCACCCGATACATCAGTATATTGACCAGCTTTGTTGATTTCACCTATAACATCATTCAATGGGCCAACAAGTTCAGTACTTGCAGTTTTCATTGCGTCACACGCTTTTTTAGTCGCGTAATCGACAACCATTTGTTGCGCTGCATTGATGATTGTATCAAGTGATGGAATAGTCACAGAAAGGTCAATGATTTTACCGATGTCAGCAAAACAGCCACCTTGACTAGCTGGACTGAACATTTTGTTAATATCGATTGGACGACCCCAAACCGTCATTTGTAGATCTAAGTTGTCTTTAACGACTTTACCGATCCCATCAGTTGCACATGATTCAATATTGGTTTGAATGTTTTGAGCAGCTGCTTGTTCACCTTTTTTAACCGCCATGAAGTTGTTTTCAGCAGCAGTAGAGTTGAATGACGAATTAGAACTGGTAGACGAATAATATCCGCTATTTGAATTCGACAAAGGCGTATCACCACCAGAGCTACTTGCAATGGTCGATGATGTTGCGATGTTTAAGTTACCCATGTTTTGAGTATTACTGGTAACAGAAGCAACGGAACTTTGTTGAACTGCAATAGCACTTGAACACCCAATAACGGTAGCAACAAAAATGCTTAAAGCACTTTTAGTTTTAAAAGCTGGCTTAACATTTTGTAGATTAGGGTTAGTCCTTAAAGTCTTGCCCCGAACTTGTTGTAGCCTTTTAGCTTTCTTGTGATTGTTACGCATATCTAGCCCTTTAAAAGAGTTATGATTAATGTTTTTTAGAAGCAAGTTCGCAAAGCACTACAACATCTTTTACTACAGCTTCACTACTTAAATATAAGGTAGCTATAAGGTGTTTTAACTCATATATCCTTTTAGCGAACTTATATATAGAATCATAATACCATTCTTCACCATATTGTAGTATATACTTCTCATTGGTTAAACATAGTTTTATGAATTCTTTTAAAATAGGACGCTTAAAAATAATAGCTGTCGTAATATATATAAACTGAGTACTAACCAAACACATTAAAGTATTAATTAGCTCTACTTCCTCTTTTAAGCATTCCTGTAAAACCGATGGCTTTAGGGTTTTAGAAAAACCTTCCTCAGTCACAATATCTTTTAAAAAACCTGAATCCGAGTACTTATTTTTCAGAAAATTACTTAATTCATGCACGTTCTTTAAGTAAATATTGATCTGATCTTTAGACGCAGTTTTGAAATGTTCCTCTACACGTTTTGGATCGTTTAACGTGATGTCGAGCATTTCAGATTCATTGTTTTTTTGATTTAAAAGCACAAAAGCGGTGAAGCTGGTAACTTTGCGTGTTTCGCCAAGATAGCCACTACTGCAAGCATTCAAAAAAACAAGGCAATGCTGTTCAGTAAGATACAAGCCGTATTCTTTTGGTGTACCTGGTTCAAAGAAATTGAGTGAACGCTTATCAAAATGAAAAGTGTTCTCTAAGGTCTGACAAAAGTAGTTAATAGAGTGTACAAAAGCTTCTGGTACAAAGGTTGTAGGCTCTTGAGACAATGCTATGTTTTGGCTTTCTATGCTCATTCCCACGATTTAGTCCTCTTTGAGAGGTAGGGCGTAATAGCCCATTTGACTTAAAACACGTAAAGGAATATCAAAGTTAAGACTTTGCGTTAGACCAGATTTAGGGTTAAAGGTTTTAGCTGAAGCTATAAACAAAGTTTGCTCATTAATAAACACTTGAATGCTATTCGTGACTTTTTGTTCATCAAGTATGACGCCACATACAATATCTAATTTCACATCAAACGTATAAGCATCCATTTGAACGTCTATTGATTCCCAATCGATCGTCATGAACAAGTTTTGGTTTTCAAATTCCAAATTACCTTCTTCAAGAGCTTTATGGATTAATCCCTTTTCTAATAATTCCAAGTAAAACGCATGTAAAGGCGTTGCATCTGCAAAACCATGAGGATTAAACGGCGTTCTTGTCGGTTCAGTGATTTTAGTTTGAATCATGTTTAACTCCATTAAAGGGTATTTAGATTCTATCTTAAAACACCCTAAATGTTTTTATTTAAAATTAATTAAAACCCATTGCTATAAGTTGAAGCGCTTTCTTTAGTTTTAACGTTTTCAAGATTGCTTTGCGTAATAGTATCTTTGTAATGCTGACTAAACGTATTTTTACCCGTTTCGTTTATGTTCTTAAGCTCATTTTTAATGACCTTAAGATAGTCTTGATATTTTGGTGACTGTTCTACATAAACTTCGGTCGCTGCAATTGAGAACATGTTCTTATCATTGGTTGCGATCGGAAATAGGGCAGTATAGGAAGCATCTTGCTTGAGCTGGTCTACAGTTGTTTGTTGCTCAATGATCTTCGCCTGATAGTCCAACAATGTTTTATTGATGTTTTCATGACTATGGATAACGAAATTCAACTGTCTGTCATTCGGACGTTCAAGGGTAAACGGCTGATCGATACCAGAAAGCTTATTACAGATCTCCATATTGTATCGGTAGGCTTCAAACGAGTCTGAAAAGTGATTAAAGTCTTTTCGGAGAGCATTATTGTTTTCTAAGTCTTGCTGAAAGTCTTGAAAGCATTGCAATACATATTCATCTTCATTTTTTTCAACGAATAATTGAGCGATGTTGGAGCACTGGTGCCGTTCGCAGAGATCCGCAAGCTTTTGAATGCTTTTAACCTCATTTTTCTTTTCTAAGATATTGCGTAAATGTAGCTGAGTTGCCCGATACTCTTGCATCAACATATTGTGATGCTCGACAAATAGCTCATAATCGCTTTTAAGGTACGGACTGGCACCTTCAATCTCACGCTCTACCTTTTCATGCTTAGAGTTGATTTGAACACGCTCACGCGTGGTATTCACTGTATTTTGACCAAAACCACCTAAGATTTTATCAAAAGTAATCATCGCATCGATGTCGCCAGTTACGTTTTTATAGAGATCCATGATTAACGCCCCAATGTTTGATCATTGTCATGATCGTTTCTACGTGCGACTTCTAAATCTATATGCTTATCAAGGTCACTCAAAAATTGAGATGTCGTATTTTTCTCAAGCTTTACTTGGTCTAAGTAGTTTTTAGTATTGAGATTCAAACCATCTTGGAGCGCTTCTAAGCGTAGGCCAGTTTTATCAAAATCAGCTTCAAGGATCTGATTCACTTCTTTGATTTTTTCCATGTCTTGCTGTTCTAGACGGTGTAACTTCACATCCTCATGAATCGCAGCGATATAGTGATCGGTTAAGATCTCTTGCTTTAAGTGCTGAAGCGCAATTTCCACGTTTCCTGTTTCGGCAATCACGGCGTTGAAGCTGTCAAAGATTTGACCTGTTTCAGCCGAGTTTCTAAATTCAACACTACGAGGCTCAACACTATTAAGGTTTACAAACTTGGCATCACCATACGCAGTAGGTAGTACTAGATGATCATCCATACATTCAAAAAGTTGCTTATATTCAGCATTCATAAGATTTGATGCTGCTTGAAGCTTTAAATCTTGTTGTAACGTGTCTAGGCGTTGGTTGAGATGTAGAAAGCTTTGAACATACATCTCGTTTTGAGAGTTTTCAGGCGCAACAACGGTTGAGGCCATACCTTTAACAACATTTTTCAGTTGCGTATTTTGAATCTGATCAGCAATTTGATTAAGCGCGTTAATGTGATCGGCTTTCACAAGGTTATTGTTTTTCAGTTGTTCAATAAATTGATTTTGTTCAATCACTTTTTCACTTTCCTTTTCGCTGAATAACGAATCTTTAATTTGTTGTTTCACCTGGTCCAAGTTAGAGAAGAGGTGAAGTACTTCTTGTTCATTGCTGTTATTGACTGCATTTAGCAATGTAACAAACACATCATGGCTGATTAGTTGTTGCTGATTATTTTCCGCATTCTGAAATTCAGCAATTTGACTACGGCTAATGACTTCAACACCAACATCATTGATATAGCTTGCGCCAATCGGGGAGAGTTGATTATCTGGAGCTTTTACGGCGTAGTACTCGCCTGATTTGCCATCATCTTTGGCGCATAGACCAATATATGTATTGCCATCTTGCGTAATGATTTTTGAACCGATGCTATTGAGTGCTGCAGAGGGTTGTAACGTACTCAAAGTTTGAATCAATTCTTTTTCGCGATTTTGATGAATTGCATTACTTACTGCCTGGTAAACTTCAGGATCTAAATAAGTCACCTGATTGGCAGATTCTTCATTGAGCGCCGTGACAGTATTCCACTCTAAAATATCTTTACGCGGTATCGTTGTAATACCGGCATTAATAATATCTTCCGTGGTAATTTGACGATCAAGGTTAGTAATGGCCACGGCGTTGTATTCGGGTGCAATTGATTTATGACCTTCCGAATCTGAAGTCAGTACCACGAATTGACCGTAATCCGTTTTCACCATGGCACCTACAACACTGAGCTTGCCTTCCAAAATCATTTTTGAAAGTTCAAGTTCACGTTCGGCAGATCTGGCATAAGTATTAGTCTGTTCTGCAGTATTGTTGATGGTATCGGCTTTGAGCTTGTCTAAATATTCACTTGAAAATTTACCAAGCGCATTTAACTCGTCTATCGGCTCGACAGACTCCAGCTCATACAGTGGAACGGTAGAGGATTCATTCACGATGTCTTTAAGATAAAGCACATCTTGTTCAGTGATATTTTCGAGATCTTCAATCACCGAAAGAGGCACAACGATCGCACGTTTATCCAGATTATCGGAAGCTATATCCAAAACAACCATATTGGTTTGGGTTGTTTCATCTTCATAAACCATACCGACAAACTGTTCAATTTCAGCATAAGAAACATTGTTGTGACGGTCTTTAAAGAATGCTTCTAAGTCAGAATCATGATCAACATAAATACTGTCATAAGGGTTCATTGGTTTACCGTCATTGTTTTGGTCTTGGCTTTGCGGTGCTGATTGAGTTGCCGACTGTTCTGCAGTATTGCCTTTAAACTTACCCAAAAGGTTTGAAAGTTTAGATTTGACTTTCTTTACTTGATCCGAAATTATTTGACCTGATTGATAGGCACGTTGAATAAACTGATCTTTGTATGAAGCTTTGGCTTCTTCAGTCATTTGTTCTGGATCTTGCCCTAATGGATATTCGGCACCAAGGAACATACGTGCTTGTTCTAAGTACTGAGAACAAATGGGTTCAAAAAAGCGACCTTCAAACTCATGGATCTTTTCAGACTTAATGCCTTCATGCAGTTCTTCAATTGAGAGAAACGTTACTTTGTCTTCAATCGCTTCTAGATAGAACGGCGTAATCGGGGTAGGTGCATCGCTACCTTCCACTTGAGGCGGTAAATCTGCTTCTTTAACTAGTTTGATAAATGGGGTAGAGGATTCAACACCTTCGACAGAATCCTTACCGACTACATCAATCACGATGTATTGTTCACCGTCAATGGCATAGACTTTACCGACATTTAGATCGAATTCTTCTAAGGTAACGCCGTCACGGTCTTTATTCAGTTGAGTGGTATATGGATCGTTTAAAAGAGGCAACATTTGCTCTTTAGAGATCGGTTTTAAAATATCGGCATTCTTACCAAGTTCAGTCAATTTTGATTTATCGGCTGTATTGGCAAGCTGTTCGGGTTGTTGTGCGTCTGGATGGTTACTTTTAACGGTAACATCAGGATTGATTGGTTTATCCCAAATGTTTTTCAGGTTATCAAGGCTTTTGTTCTTGTTGAACATGGCCATAATCGCTGCAATGATCAACTTGATTGTTTTCTTAACCAGTTCAATCATGACTGCAATCATTTTTGCACTGAGCGCAGCGAGTTCATCAGCGACCGTTCGTGGATGGCCGTGGCTATTTTCACGCGCTAAAGGAGGACGTTCGTTACCTTCCTCATTTCGCATATCCTTAAAGCTTTTAGAGGCAACGCTACTTGCAGCCAAACTTGCTTTGTCTTGTGGACCACCAGCAATGTTTAATGTGCTCTTTGGTGTACCTTTTGGTGCATTCGGATCAGCTGATTCAACATCTTCCTTTACTGTCTCTTTAGTCTTCTGATTTTCTTTATGTTCTTTCAAAAGTAGAGCAGCTTGTAACTGGTCGCTATGTTCACGGGTTTCTAATAACTGAATTACTTCCTTGGTTAACGTGTCCGTATTGAATTCAAGATAGTGAATCTCAAGTTGTTCAAGTCGAGCAGCTGTATGGTCGCTATTCACACGCCATTGATCCATGACGATAGATTTTGGCACTAAGCCAAGTTCTTCAGCTTCAATCCCACGAATTAAGCAAAAGTCACGCACTTGGCGCATCAATGCGTTAATTTGGTTTTTATCGGTTAATTCACCTGAAAAATAGGTATTCGGTGCACCCGTAACTTCGTTGTAGATCTGCTGTTTTGCTTCACGCACGACTTGGTTTTGGTTAATCAGGCCTTCAATCGCGAATTGACGATTACTCAGGAAGTTGAGGGCATTTTCTTTAGTTGCACCCTTCAGGCTTAAACCATAGTAGGGCTGAGTGATAAAAGATTTTGTCTCAAAGTTAAAGAGGGTTTTTTCAGCCACTTGAACGGCTTCAAATGGATTCTCTTCTTTGGAAAGGAGGAAATCAGGATCATTGTCTGATAGGTATAATTTAGAGTCTGCAGTTGTATAAACACGGTCTTCAACTGGCAATGAACTGTTATTTTCAGCAATATTGCCTAATCCTTGGTCCAGTGCGTTTTTAGTCTGGATTTTATTCAGAGCCGCAATAAACTTAAGATCATCATCATTCTGCAGATCAAGCCCGATGTCTGCAAAGAATTCTAATTGACTGGCTGGCTCTCTTTGCTCAAGTGCATCAAATACTTTACCAATCAGAACAGGATCAAGTTCAGCTAAATCATTGACAGTGACAGCGGAAAGATCAAACGTGTTTTCAGGAATGATGGACCGTTCATTCTCGTAATTCGGGTAACTACTACGCTCATAATCACCTTCGTCAAAAAACATCGGTTCATCATCGTTCAACCGAGTATCTTCAAGAGGGGGAGCGTAATCATAATCTGGGTGCCCAGGAGGTACAGAGTTACCGCCCATAGGCTGATCATATTGTTCATACTGATCATACTGATCATACTGATTATTTTGATACCCATCATCTTGCATGACTGGCGGTTCTTCCATTAATGGAGGTTCAGATAGGGGATCATTGGGATATGGTTCAGACTGGTATTGTTGCGATTGATCTTGTGCAACATTGTTTTGTTGTGGCGTAGGCTGGATGGATTGAAATTCCACGCCGTCCAAACTTAAATCATCCCACTGTTCCAGGCCCTCATTGAAAGTTAATGATTGGCCGTCTTGCAGTTGATCAAGTGTTTGCTCGTCAAAATTATCTTGTTTAGGGCTTTGGTCCATATTTGATCCTTATGACAGGTGGCCTTCCTGGTTTTAAGAGTCCTTTTTAGAATCTGTATCAACATTCCAAATAAAGTCTTCTTTAAAGTCAGAATTAAAACCAGTTGTGATGTCTAATTCACTGTCAAAATCCACTAAATCTGAGTTATTAGAAGATTCCTCTAAGGGATTAGAGTTGCACATAAAATACCTGTATTTGTTTTTTAAAACGTCAATGTGATCGTCACGGATATGATACATGGTATATACGAACTAGACCACACGTAATTGTTATTCACGTATGGTCTGGTATATACCTTTTAAGGGAGGGTTTTAGAAAGATAATTGCTGGATTTCTTGATCGTTATCTAAGGTTTTACCCTTAGGTAACTCAGCCTTATAAGCTGGCTCTTCTGGAGGATTAAGCATACGGTTAATTTCATTTAAAAAGTAATCATTACCATCAGGAAGCTTAGATTTTAAATCCAAAAAGGCAGCTTCAATTTTGGTTGTACTGTCCAGCTCGTCAACAAAGCGTTCAACATCCTTGAGATCAAGCGCAAATCTAAACTCATTACGGCCTGGCTCAGTAAAGTGGATGTTCAACGATTCATCTGTTTTACCGCCTTTAGGATCATGGAATACGTTGGTATTCGACATAAAGCGATTGAACTGTTTTGCAACAGATTTCACCGTCACATTAAAGCAGTCTGACCCGTTGTAGTAGAACTCAATACTTGCTTTCTTGTACGGGAAATTAACCTTAGTACCCACATAGTTATTGCGGTTGAAATCAATGTTTACAGGCAATTGATTAAAGAAGTTCGCAATCTCTTTAACTTGCTTAAACGTCACTTGGTTTTCAAGAGAGCTTTCAAACAAGTCAGTTGGTGTATTTGATGGCAATAATAACGCACGGTTACGCATACCATCAGCATCGGTAAATATAACGGTTGAATGTCGTAGATCTAGTGAGCTGACAATCTTATGTGCCTTGAACATATTGCCCGTTAAGGTAATCGCTTGTCGTGTGACATCACCAGACGGCGCTTTCTCAAAATAGGTACGCGTATAACGGGAATAATTGTTTTGTTCAGTAAATAAGTTCACCAAGGGTTGACGATCCTCAACATGACGTCTATTCACATCAGCATAAGAATAAAATTCAGGATTGAAGCGTTTTAGGATAATACGTCCTTTTTCACTCACTGGAGCTACCCAATCCAAGTCTTGCTTGGCATTTTGCATGGTGTAATTGATCAGTGGAACTTTAAACGACTTCTTATCACCAGGGTAAACCAAATCAAGCTTAACCGCATTCGGTGTGATTGCACCTACACGTAACGGCGGTAGGTCTAGACGTAGCAAAGCACCTGTTTTGTGATCTGGCGTCACTTCATCATCAAAAAGACTAGGTTTTGAGATAAGGAACAATAACCCATGCGCTGAATGACCTTCTTTTTCGTTCCTTTCCATAGAACGAGCCAAGAATTTTAGATCCTGAACAATTCGATACATGCGATCAAAGTTAGAGGTCAAAATAGGATCATTGGCAAGATAAACCGCTTCAGCTACTTTTTCAAAAGCATCTGCAGAGTGATCATCAGGTTTACGAAATTGAATATCATCAATGTGTTTTACATTGGCTTCAACAACACCGAAATGATCAAATACTTCGTGTCGATAATCACGAATCACTTCACCACGCATTTGCCCATTTTTGAAAAATAACTTTTGCTTAGCAAAGCCTTCATATTTTTGGTACATCAATGCCTCAAAGTTATAGGCATAGTGTAGTAGTCCGTGTACCGTTTCATTGATGTTTTCATTGATACGTTTAAATTGACGCACCAGATAATCATCACTTTCTTTGAACATGAGTTTTAGATTGTCAGCACGTAATGGCTCAACATGTTCAATGTATTGCAGACCTTCAAAACGCACAGGTAGATCAAAGGTATTGATCTTGGCTGCTTCTGTTTCTGAAGTCACGGTAAAGAAGTTGTCCTTCACTTCAAACTCACGGACTTTTTTAGCTTTCCAGTCTAAAAAGTTGGTCTTGAGAGGGTTACGACCCAACAAGTCTAATTCACGGATCTTATCGTTATAGTCAACAACCAAGTCTTGATAAACCTGTTCTTGCTGACTAATCGGCATCAAAATCAGTTTAGATAGCAACTGGTTCACATGATAGTTTTGCGCCGTGCGATATGATGGTCCTTTTTCATCATCCGAAATATCAATATCAAGTGTGTTCGCCAAGTTTACGTTATTTTTTAAATAGTCCAACGCTACCCGGTTGCCAATGTAGTTGAGCATGTCAGGATAATCGTTTTCGTTAAACTTGGTTTCTGAGTTGGCAGAGACGTTCGCTGATAGGGTAGACAGTTTACGCATCATCATTAAGTGCATACGTGTTTCTGCTGGAATACCCGAATCTACTGTCGTCATAATCGGATGTGATTCTTCACCACGGCGACCCACACGACCGATCATCTGAATCGTATCGGTAGAGTTCTCAGGTTTTTGCAAGAAAAACAACTCACGTTGGCGCAAGTGATCCGATGGAATTGTAGGATCAGGGTTTTTGGCTGCATGTAGAGAAATACCCGTACAACCAGAGCGAGTCACAATAACAACATCGATTTCACCAGATTGGAATTTTGATTGAACCAAAATCTTACCTTGTGTCGTATTGTTCTCTTGTTTATTAACCTTCCATTTGCCGTCTCTTGTTTCCGTTAAGTGGATCTGACGGCCAGAGATTTCATCAATCTTGAAGCCAGCTTTTGTCACCTTGTTACGTAGTACGTCCAAAGGCATCAAAGGTAGGTCAGGGAACTTTTGAATCTTTTCTTTGATACGATCCAAAATGATTTTATACGGACTTACCACTGGATCGCCGTTTTCATTAAATGTCACTTCCGTACTGAGCTTCTTAACGAACGAGTTACCGTAGTTATCTTCAGCTTTCACCACATCGATGCGATCTAACATCACTTCAAGCAAGTCACGGAATTGTGGGAGTTCATCTAAAACAGAAATTTGACTTTGCAGATAGCTACCGCGCTTATATTCAAGCTTAGTCAATTCCTTTTGAATATTTTTCGCTGCTTTTTCATCGCCAGCGTCACGGTTTTCTTTGATCATGAGTTTTTGAAGCTCATTTTCAAGAAATTCAATTTCTGACGATACCGACTTGAAGTTATTAAACGCTTTTTCTTTTTCAGGCGAATCAGCGGTAACGTCTTGCGCCGTATCTGCTTTTAAAATCGCTTCCATGCGACTTTGCATCAAAATGTTGAATAGACTCTCACCCGTATTTTCCAAACCAATCACGGGCTTTCTACCCTCATGTAATGCCTGAATCACAGCATCACTTGTAGAGTCAGTTTTCAATGCCAATAGGAATTGCTTTTGGATCTGGTACATTCGAGATCCAAAGTTCATCACACTCAAACTTAAACGGTTTTTCGGATCGTCTGAATCCTGATGAAAGTCTAAATTGGCAACAGCATCATCATCATTGGCAATGTTTTCTAGCGCATCGAGGCGAATATCTTTAGAAAATTTCACCATGTCCGTCAAGATGTCAGAAAGAACATCTGAGTAATTGTGAAATTTCTTAATTTCCTCTTCAGTTGGCACAAAGGTTTGAATGGTAATGTGCGAGAGATCTTGCTCTCTACGAATCATGGCAGAGCTGTCTACCAAACCTTCAGAAATAAACTCCAAAATTGGACCATCTGCATTATCGATAACCTTTTGTAAGTCATTACGAGATACGGATCGAGGGAACAATTTATGGAAGAATTCAAGATTTTCAGGTTTCTTAATTGCCGATGCAGACTGGAAATTAATTAGATTGGTCTGATCAATAACATCTAAGAAAAATTGACTTGTAGCTGATTTCAAGGATGCTGCACGGTGCGTTTCATCCATCACCAAAACAGTGTCTTGATTAATAAAACGAGTCAATAACGCACGTTTCCGGTTTGGTCGGTTAAATTGGCTATACGTTGCCAATACCAAGTCATGTTGCGCTGGAATATCTTCAATTTCCTTAGGTAGATCTTGGCCAGTGAATAAAACCTCTTCAGTACCAAAGCGGTTAATCACAGCATCCGAGTTAAAGATAAACGGATCTTTAAAGAACTTGTCACTGTCTGTAGCAACAATATCACGCCAAATGTCGTTCAAGAGTTGCGTTGTATCTGTAAGGAAAACAGGGGGCTTTCCTCTTAACGCACTATATCGTAAACACGCAGCTGCAATACGACCTTTACCTAAACCCGTCTGGTCGCCAATAAGCACAGGTAAGTTTTGGTCAAAACGTAAAATGATATGGGCAACCGCATCGACCTGTTCACATGCAAAAGCGGACTTTAGTGCATCAAAATTGTCATATTGCAATTTCTTAGCGACATAGGCATCAACAAGAGTAGGGTAGTTACCATTATCGACTTCAGCTTGGAAATTGATACCCCCAAAACCTAATACATTTTGGATGTGTGTAGTCAATTGAGCATTTGCCTGATTAATCGCTTTAATCTGGTTTTTAGCCACTAAAGCAATTGGCTCAGATGCCATAGACATCGGTATATACTTAACTTGGTATATATTTTCCGGAGTTGGTTCTGTTGTGTTTTCAGCATTAGGAACAGGAACAATCGGCTGTAAATTTGATTGGTCAGATTCAACAGTCGGTTCTTCTTTTTGCTCAGTACCGATCGCTAATTCAGAATTTAACTTAGCAATCTCTTCAGCAGTTAAACCCGGTTCCTGTTTTACTTGCTCTACCGCTGGTTCTTCAGCTGGTGTTTGTTCAGGTGTTTCACCCTCATTGGTCGCCGTGGTATCACCTACTTGAAGATTAACGTCATCGTCAAGGTCTTCATCCAGATTTTGGTTCTCGTGCGGATTCTTTACCTCAGGCACGAAATCATTGTCATTTTCATTTTCAAACGTTGGTGTAGCTTCAGTTGGTGTAGGTACATCATCATCTGAACTGGTTGTTTGCGTACTAACTTCAACGGTTCCGAAGTCAAAAGAAACTTTATTCGGTTTTGATTTAGGTTTACGACCAAACATCGGTTTTGGTTTGACAGCTTCCTCTTGCTTAATCTCTTCTTCTTTAGCGACCACGACTTCATCAAACATAGTGACTGCAGACGTAGGCGTTACACTTGATGCAATATCTTCAAGTGGCGAAACAGGCTGTTCATCACCTAGACTGGCAAACAAATCGTCATTTTCTTTTTCAACAGGCTTAACCTCAACAACAGGTTCAACCACTGGTGCTTGTTGTGCTTGTTGCTCAACTGGAGTCGGAGTAGTTGGCTTGAAGTATAGATCCTTATTCGGATTCAAACGATTATAGATTACGTTATTAGCCCATCCCCAAAGTTCGTCATAGTCCGTAATGACTTTCAACTTATCTGGTACCACAGAAGATTGGTAAGTTTGTAGTAACGCTTGTTCGTTTTTACGATTGCCTACCACTAACATACGAACATTTTGATTAGCGCCGTTTCGTGCATATGCATTGCCGTGGATTTCTACAACCGCCTCAACTTCATAATGCTTATAGAGATAATTAAGTAAATTCTTTGATTTACGCTCAACCGTACCATCT
Organism: Acinetobacter sp. YH12226; assembly: GCF_013417805.1. Taxonomy (GTDB): domain Bacteria; phylum Pseudomonadota; class Gammaproteobacteria; order Pseudomonadales; family Moraxellaceae; genus Acinetobacter. The sequence continues at coordinate 84,266 of NZ_VPDG01000012.1, forward strand.
GAAATCTGTTTATCTGAGCCAATAATGAAAACTGAACGCCCTTGATCGTTTCGTGCGTTTAGTGATTTAACCAGAATGGCATGGTCCAATTTATCCGTACTGAACCAGACGTTTTCTGATGGATCTACCAATAATGGGTTTGGATCTACGCCGTTACGCTGTTGAACCAAAATTGGTGCAACACGTTCTAGTTTATCCATAGCACCAAAAGGAGGGTTGGCAATCACATAGTCAACTTTTTGCTTAAACGTTTGCTCAAAATCAATTTGTGTAGCATCTGCAGTAACAACCGTGCATTCATAATTTTGAGTCAGTGCTTTTGTACGTTCAGCACGTTTGGGATCTAACTCAACCGCATAGACAGAAGCATTACGCTCTTGGGTTAATAAACCGATTAAAGATCCATTACCCACAGTTGGCTCGAGCACGGAAAAGTTTTGTTTTGTTCGGTTATCACCCTCAATCAATAAGCGCTGAGCCACAAGTGACATCGGGATTGGAGTCGAATATTGCTGTAACATACGAATCGTATTGTTTCGCATGGTCTTAGTCGGCATGCGATTGTATAACGCTAAACTCGTTTTAAATGAGCTCTCAGTAAAATCAAGCTCACCTAACTTTTCGACCATCACTGTTTCAAGCGCTTCTTCTGCAGTATGGATCTGTTTATCTGTTACCTTGGATACATCAACGTCAGCATTTTTGGCTTGCGTGATTAGAGCTAAAAACTTTAAAAAGTCCTGGTGATTATGGCTCTTTGTTTCATGTTCTAATTGATAGATATAGCCTCTTAAGCATTCTTTTAAATCTTTTTGCTTGGTCGCACGTAAGTACAGACTAGACGGCTGATCATTAGGACCTTCAGGTATTTGCGTACCTTGGGCATTCACGTAAAAACGGTTATGAGCTGAAGCATAGATTTTGTTGCCATCAGAGTTATAACCGAGTGGAGTTGCACTATTCAACGCAACGTTCAATCGTTGTGGCACCAATGTTTTTGCTTGGGCATTGAACAAATCATGCAATTCTTGGCGAGTCGCAAGCACACTACGGATAAATTCTTTTGGAATACCCAAAACTTCATGAAACAGTCTTGGTTTGATCGTTTCATTCAAATTGTATTGATACAAGTGACCGTCAAAGTGAGGATAAGCCTCAAACTTCATCGGTGTAAAACCAATGTTATTCAAATTTTCTTTAGATAGTTTTTTTTGAACGTCCAATAAGAGTAATTGGCTATCCGTCTGGCCAACACGCCGTACATCGAGATATACACCAGCTTGTGATAAGTCGATCCATTTAATTTTTTCGTTTAAATCATGAGTAGTCATAGCGAACCTGAAGAAGAATTATTAAATTTGATTAAAAAGTCATGTCGTTATAGACATCAGAAGTCGCAGCCTTTTCTTGGCTTTTCTTAACATCCATTTCTGGCTGTCTGACTTTCATCATTAACTCTTGTGGATCAGGTAAAAGATCGTGGTTGAAGTTCTTAGATAACGGACTATCGATTGAAGCTTTATGTTGCTGTACATGCTCTACCGTAATTTCTGAAAAGTTCAACGCATTCATACGGGTTTGAGTAAGTTCAACAGGCTCGATAAACGAGACAAAACAATTATTCGAGTTCCGTTGGTGTGGTTGAATAACAATAAACGCTTCAGCAAATTGCTGTTTTGCATGCGTCAATTTATTCATGGTCTGACGATCAACTTGACTTAAAAATTGAGGATTTAAGTCGTGCGGTTTTGGATTGCCGTAGTCATCGGTAAATTGATTCACTAGGGGAGGTGCACCAACACCACGAACACCCTCACCAGTACGTAAATCTATTTCTGGATCTACCTTGCGAAAACCAGCGTGAGGCGTTTTATTGTTGAAAAATTTCTTTAAGAACGTGTCTTTGTAAAGCGCACCTAGTTGTAGTTGTTGGCCATGATAAACCTCAGGCAGTAATTTTTGACTCACCAAGCCAGCGTAAAGACGTTTTAAATTTTGATTTTTTTCTTTGTCTACATCTTCATTGTAGAACACTTTAATTTGTCGATCGCCAAGTAATGCAAACAGGGCAATACGGGCCTGGTCCATAACATAAACGTTCTGAGCCTGTTTATCGAACTGGTCTTTTTCATGCTGGTTGGATGGTACAAAATTTGGATCAAAAGTTGCGGTGTGAAAGTCATTGCCGTTCAAAATATCTTTGATACTTTCAATCGGATCTTTAGCAACCCGATAAGACTTTTTAGTTTTATCAATACCGCCACGTTGCATCAACGGATCTGGCTTAGCGAATTGCTTAACACTTTCACGATCAGCACTGTCATAGGTTGGAATCAATGGGATTGTAGTTAATACAGAACCAGACTCATAGCGCACAACAATTTTTGAAAATGGAATGCGCTCAGGTTGGTTGTCAGTACTATTCGATAAAGATTTAACAAGAAGCTGTAAATTATTTTTAATAATAGCGTTATGAAGTGCTGGAGAATTAATTTTTACATTGGGCACTTGCATATGTGCTGCATCTTCAATGATTTGAGCTTTAACAAAGAAATCGCCGTTTTTTTGTTGATGCACATTGATAGAAGTGACTGCTTTGATTAATTGTGAATTCGGGTTGTTACTCATTACGTTGCACCACTGAGCAACATAAGTTTTATAACCGTCAAGAGATTCGTAGGGTGAGTCAACACATTTGTCAAAACAGATAATTCGACCACGGTTAGCACCGCGATTATGTGTGTCTAATGAAGTACGTTGGTTACGTCCAGAATCAAATTTTGCGTGGACTTCATCTACTGAAACATTCTCAGTATGATGCTTGTTGAGTTTATTAATGATCTTCGTGAATTCTTCAGATGAACTCATTCGTATGCGAACTGGTTCATTGGTAGACATATCAAAGCCGTATGCATACAGCTCGTCTTGTTCATCATGTTTGTAAAATTGATCTACAGTCATGACGATACGTTTAATCGTATTATCACTTTTACTCATTTCTTAAATTCCACGCTTTATATTTTTGATTGCTGGTCATTGACTCAAGCTATTTATAAAATACTACAAAACCTCATTGGTATATACTAAGGAGGCAAATAAAAAATTAAAAAATATATTAAAAAGTTTAAGAGTAAATTTTTAAAAAGAAATTTTTTGTTTATTATCTTTCTAATTAAGGGAAGTTAATTAGGGACATTTTTTATGCTTATTTTTCATGATATTACAGGATTAGTACGGAAAAACACAAATGGTACGAGCGAAAATCAAATTCATTTGAGCGCAAATTGAATTTGAATTTTTAGAAAATAAGGCGTTTTTAGCTGGTTTTTGATGTTTTTATCCACTTTCCTATTAAATTCTATCCACAAATTAAGTTCTTGTATATTAGAATGAATTTAAAAATATGAGTAAAATATTGTTCATTTTTTAGCTTTTTGCAATATTGGAAATTTGCAAACTAGCAAGTGTTGTAAGTCGCTGTTTATAATAAAATTAAATAGAATAAAAAATACTTCCAGCGCAAATTAAATTCATTTGAGCGCAAATTAAATTCAAAACGTTGCGGATAACTTCTCCAATTTCCTGAGAGCCTTGATAATAAAGACTTTCAGATTTTATGAGGAATAGCCCTTATATATGACCCAACGATCGCTATTTAGCTTGTTTTACGACAAATCAATAACTTACGCCATTAGGACGGAAGAAAGTTTACAACCCATTTATAAAAAACTTTCGCTGAGTTCAGACTATAACAGAAAATCAATGAGTTACGCCATTAGGACGGAAGAAAGTTTACATCCACTTATAAAAAACTTTCGCTCGTATTTTGACACAACTATAAATCAATAACTTACGTCATTAGGACGGAAGAAAGTTTACAACCCATTTATAAAAAACTTTCGCTGGAAGTTAGGTACAGCCAAAAAGTTATAACCTAACCTTAAAACATACTAAACATACTATCTATGATAGTTGAGCTATTGGATCTGGACAAAAAAGTAAAATCAATAACTTACGCTATTAGGACGGAAGAAAGTTTACAACCCATTTATAAAAAACTTTCGCTCGTATTTTGGCACCACTATAAATCAACAACTTACATCATTAGGACGGAAGAAAGTTTACACCCACTTATAAAAAACTTTCGCTCGAAATTTGCCAGCAATATAAATCAACAACTTACATCATTAGGACGGAAGAAAGTTTACAACCCATTTATAAAAAACTTTCGCTCGAAATTTGCCAGCACTATAAATCAACAACTTACATCATTAGGACGGAAGAAAGTTTACAACCCATTTATAAAAAAGTTTCGCTCGAAATTTGCCAGCACTATAAATCAACAACTTACATCATTAGGACGGAAGAAAGTTTACAACCCATTTATAAAAAAGTTTCGCTCGTATTTTGGCACCACTATAAAACAATAACTTACGTCATTAGGACGGAAGAAAGTTTACAAACCATTTATAAAAAAGTTTCGCTGGGTGCCTATCTTGAGCACATATTTATTTGATCAAGTATTACATTGGTTAACTTACATTGTAATTGTGAATATTACTCATATAAGGCACTGTTTTTCATAGTCTTATTTATTAAGAAATTACTGTTAAAAATGCTTTTAATCGTAGTCTAATTAACGAATTGATGCTATAATGTCTACTCAGAATGCCTATGGGAATTCGAGATATGCAATATCAATCATTTAGTCTTAGACATCAAAAAATACTCATTGACTTCAATGTGTTTAGCTCTGGCTCGTCTGATATTTTGCTAAAAGGTGTTTTATCTGCCGAATTGCTTATTCTAGTTGATAATTTAAATGCATTTTATTCTGCAGAAGACGGTAGATACGTTGTATCAGCTGAAAAAGTTAACCACGTTACAGGTCTAGATTTTAATAAGAAAACTATCAACCAGATCATGCGTGAAGCTTGTGATTTATCATTTATGATTGATACAGATGCGAAGCAAGCTGCAGCACCTATGATTGACGAAATTCAAATCTTATCAAGTGGCGATATTACTTTTAAACTCACTAAAAGCTTTGATTTTTTTAGAAATTCTCTTAGTTTTAAAAGCATATATGAGAAGCTACCATACAGGTTCACTACTTCTAAACTAGAGTTACCGCAGATCGGTCAACAAATAATGTTAATTGCGTAATTAAGCCTCTGACGAGGCTTTTTTATTGTCTAAAATTTAGTTAGTATATACACAGCTTTAAAGCGAAAAGACTACAACGTTAGTTGGGTTGCAAATATATTTTTATTTTTATTTTTTAATTCAATCTCAGGCAATGTACGTTGTACGTTGTCTAAAGTGGAGCAGTTATGCAAGATTCTTCACAAGTCTGCATAAGTAAAGGAATTTCAGAAGATGAAATTTTTGGACTATCGCAGTCAATCAAAGACTCAATTATTAATGCCGAAACAAAAACCATGGATCTCTTGGGTTACGGCAACAAAATCAGTAATTTCATAGTCGAATGTTATCTAGATATTCCAGTTGTTGATCAATTCATTTTTTACTTAATGTTGGTGAATGCCAAAAATAAGTATGCACATCAGCTGCAGCGCGTTATCGCTGAAAAACCTGAATTATCCCAAATTGAAGCATTACAACTAGCGAACAACTTTGTTCTGAATTTTGAATACATCCGTCAAATTCTTTTATTCAAAAATAAAGCTAATTACCTTAGCAATGGCCGTATCAAATCTTTGGCATGGAATACGCTAAATAGTGTTGGTAAAGTGATGCTACCAATGAGCTCTTTACGCCAAATGGACAGCGAACCATTTTCAAGAAATGACGTAGACAGCGTAACTCATAAAAGAATGTTTGCCAGTACGGGCTATTTTGAATTAGATAACAATGCGTTTATTTGCTATCAGCTTGAAGAAACGTTGATTGCCAATCTATCTGAATTAGATTTTGATAAAAAGGGGCGCTACACAGTTCTCGACACTTTAACGGTTCTTGGATTTAAGGACCGTTTTGATCTTTATATGTATAACTTGATGAAGATCAATGAGTTTCGTGGCGAAGTGGTTATTCCTTACATTGACTTCAAAGCATTAACCGAGTTTTCAGTAGAATTTAAATACAAAGCAAGTGATTTTTACCGTAAACGACTTCTTGTTTCATTAGAAAGACTGAATAACAATCCATCTATTGAATTATTTATTTCTGTTAAGTATGAACCATGCAATAAGCGTACACCAGATCGTGACAATTTTTGCAATTATCGTTTTCAGATTCAGTTGAAGTCCAACTATCGTAAAGCGCTTAATACATTAAATGAAATGTGTGCAAAGGTTCAGGATGAACAGGGCAATGAGCTTAAAATCAGTAATGCGCTCTTCACTTCAGCAATTCGATTGAATAATGGTGAACCTGAAAAAGTAATAGAACTTGTTAAGGATCGTTTAGCTGCTTATACAACTAAGAATGGACCATCATATTTAGCTAAAAATCTTAATTTGGTTGCGTCTTATGTTACGCGAGCTCTAGAAGATCTATATAAAAGTAATCACTTCTTTGAAAGATTCCTAAACGATATGAAGCAAGCAGATAATTTACTTTATCTGAGAAATCGTGATAAGAAAGTTGAGATCGAAAACAAAAGTGCATCTACTTTCTCAAGCGAATTCATTAATATTCGCGACAAAGTTGATGTTACCACTTGTGAAATTCTTACAAACGCTGAGTACATTTCAAAGAAAACGGAAGCTACTGTAATTATTGATTATGCTTTCATACGTAATTCTATTTTTATTACACATCCTCATTTGCGCCACCAGCGAAATGCAGACGAGAAAAAATACATAGATCTCGTGTGTGAAAGCACAAAGCTTTGCCAAATATTCTTTGGTACGGGTAATGAAAATAAAAAAACGTTAACTCAAAACTATTTAACAGAACTCCTGTTTGAACATTTTTTTGATGATAATTTCCACTTGAACTCAGATGTATTAAAGAATCTTCTAAAAAAAGATAAGGACTATTGGGTACAAGAAAAGCAAAAGACATTTATGCGGTTGTGGAAACTTGCAAATGAGTTCAGTTTAAAAGCTATTAGTCCAGCGAACTACAACGGTAAAGAGAGTTCAGACAATGAATAATAAACTTTATTTATGTGCAATTTTTACGGCTACTATATTGAGTAGTAGTGCAAATGCCGATTTTAGTGATTGGTATAAAAAAGCAACTTCAAATGAAGATTCAACTCAGCAAGTGCCAGCTCAACAACAGCAAGCACCTGGTCAAATTCAACAGCAAGCACCAGTTCAGGTTCAGCAACAGCCGATACAGCAAAGACAATATAATTCTAATCGGAACACCACAGCTACGCGTTACCAAAACAATAATGCAAATGTCACTGGTGATTCTGGCCTTGAAGCACGAATGAATAACTTGAATTCGACCATTGAGAATCTAAACAAGTCATCAAAAAGTGGTGACAACCTCACGAATAACTATCTAAATATTGTTCAATTCATAGTGATAAACGAAGAAACACGTAAATTGGATGGTAAAGACAATACATCACTGATCAATAACATGTTGGCTGGTATTGTGAGTTGTCAGAATAAATACAAAGTCGATGTTATACAAAAAGTGAATAATCAACTCCCAAGAGATGTTGCTAACACCGTACAACGGTATTTAAGCCAGAATGGACGCTCTATTGGTGCAAACGGCAACTGTTTATACTAATTAAACCCCCTTTTAAAACCGTCCTTAAAAGGCGGTTTTTTTTATTCTTAAAACATACCTATTTATTTTAAAACCACATTCTATATACTACTAACAGTTTAATGAATATTAATGTGGGTTTTATCATGATCAGTTCTAAAACAATATATGAACTATATCAATTGCTGAATCAATCCGAAGTACAAGAATTAAAATCATCTATAACTGAGACTTTTGGTGCAGATGTGGAAAGTGAAGTTGATAAAAGCCCGGTCTTACAGCAAAAGATCAATTATTTTATTTATCAATATATACATCTCAAGCATCCAGAAAGAACAGACAAGATCTTATTCGATGCAAATGAGTCGGCTCACGAGGTTGTAAAAACAGAACACCTTAAAAGTGAGCCAGTACCCTTATTAAAAGATTTTGTATCAAACAGCAGCAATAAAAGTTTAGCACCTGAAGAACAAAAAGATGTAATTGCAGTCACTTTACCAGCCGAATTATCTGACATTCCTGTTGAACCAACAAATCAAAACCATACAGGAAATAATGAAGTAAAACATGACTATAACATTATCCTTGATGGTCGAACTAAGCTAAATATATTGCTCGAAAGATATTTAAGTGGTGTTGATGATGTGGCTCGTGAAATCATTGTGAAGTGCTTTCTTGTTATCTCTATATTTGTAGCACTGATCTCTCTTGTTATGGTTCTTCTGAATACGACCAATATTAACCAGATCCAAGAAATGTATGATATTGGCCATAAAACATTCCTATTCCAATATGCTGAAGTCTGCAATGTAAATGTTGAAGTTGCAAAAGCGAATCCATGTGTTATCTCAGAAATCAATAAACGTATTTCTGAACTATCAAATAGCAGATTTTGGAACACGTTCGGGGTGGTGCTTTTCTCACTTTTATCGTGCTTTTTCTTCTACCATATCTCTACTTACCGTGATTCTAAAGATAAGCACAACGGCTAGTCTTAAAAGGAGGGTAGGGTGTTTTAAAATGGTCTTAAAAGGCCATTTTTTTATTTTAATAACAAAGTTTTATAGTTGATAAAAGGTATTCTAAAAGTATAATAGATACACTCTTAAAACTGGAACGCGTTGTGCTTTTTAAAATTCCAAAAACGGGTGAGATTGATTCAAGTGAACAATCGATGACAGGCCTGGTACTCAAATCGGCATACAACTTAGTTGCCATTTTCAATATTTGCTACATCTTTGTAGTTGTATTCTTTGTGTTTGAAATGTTTTTAAATACAACGATATACAAGATTAAATATCTACCAGAAACCCTCAATACTCCATCATATATATTGCAAATCATCATATTCATTTTATGTTTTTCTTCACTTCTGTATGCGATAAACAAAATGTTTGATGAAAAGTATATCCCTACACGCAAAGAAATCTATCTATTCCTTATCTCTTTTACTATCAATAGTTTATCAATGTTTAATTTTTTAGCTACCAAATAACACTGTAATACCAAGTTCCCACCGTAGCCTAAGCAAAAGTTACCTGTTTTTTTGGGTTTTAAAAGCAGTGAACAAGGGCAGAATTAAAACACAAAAAAATAAAATTAATAGTTTTAAAAAATATTTTTTAAAACTAAATCAGTGATAATATGTAACCAACGTTAAGTTTAAGAAAGTATATTATGTCTGATATTCGCAGCATCTATTTTTACGGTAATAATAAAAGCATCAAATTGGGTAAAAACCCAATCTTAAATACTGTCTTTGAAATTTTTCCAGCCACTAAAACCCCTTTAAAGCGGATTCTTAATCATAACCACCAGTGGGTTAGTAATTGCGCTTTTTACGTGCCTAACGATGTGAAAAGTGAATGGGTTAAAACGGTAACACTTTCAATTTTGACAATCTCAATTATGGCTTCCTTCCGTAATGCAATTGCACAGCAAAAAGGGTTGTCACCAAACGATGAAGCACTTGATGAAGAGGTAGAGAACCTTGTGCCAGATTCGTTATTCAATTCTGCTATTGAATTATCGGATCTTAAAAAAAGTTTATTAGAAGTTCTGCCAAATTTAATGAGCGAATACCTTGCACAAAACTTTGGTGAATACGAAAGCATTATTACAAACGGTGTAGCTAAGCTTTTTATTGATAACCATGAATTTTTGGATAAGCAACTTGATTCTGATGCTGGAACAGATAATCAGATTTCAATGTTAAATTTTACTGACAATGCAGATGAATTATTTCACACAACAAACTATATTTTAGTCCGTATTGCTGATTCAAATGAAAACTTGAAAATCAACTTTACTAACAGCAAACCACATGCAGAACACTTAGGCCGAATTCTGCATACATTGTTGGGGGATGAAAGTTTTGAGATCTCAAAAGGTTCAATTGAGATACCTAATGACGAAGATGGCCAAGAAATTTTCATCTTTGAAAAAGAAACGAACTTTATTGATTTTTACAATTCATTATTGCTGGAAGTTAGTTTTTTTCTAGATCATGCAACAGTCTTAGAGCATATAGAAAAGTATGCACCAATTAACCAAACACTAAGCAGTTTGAGTGAGAATTTAGAAAAGAATATTAACTTTGTCATTTCTTCATTCAAAGAAACTCGCGATCTATCTGCATATTTAGAAAGCCGTGCTCAAATCATAGGGTTAATTCATGAAGCTGCACAAATCGCCAGCATTGAAATACAGCCAGTTGCTCAGGCTAAGGACCTTAAATCGTTAATTGAATCGCATCACCTGGTTACTTTTAATGATAAAGACACCTTTAAACAATTTAATTTATTTTGAGGTGAATATGAAATTTGTTATTAAAAATGGCATTGGTACACGTAAAGTCGAAGTGGATCTCGCATTAGATATACCATTGGTGCTACAAAAATCCATTTCTGTAATTGAGTATGAAGATTTCTTTAAATATTTTAGTGAGCAACATTTTCACATTTGCAAATTTAGAACGTTGAACTTTAAAGATAATAGCGTAGAGGGAAGTAGTAAGGAATTAAATCGCTTTATCTGGCTTGCTATGGCACATCAAGCTTATATGGAGCGTAAAGCTTTACTACCAAGTAAATATATTGCGGATCTAGAAGCTTCAATTTCAAGCATGTTTAATTTAGAGAGCGAATCGCGAGAATGGTACCGAGCTATTCACAAAGCCATAGATGCTTACCTTAAATCACAATTTCCTGAAGCAATAGAGTTTTTACCTTCCAACATTGCACCACTGGATGAAGTGACTAAAATTCTTATGCAAGAAGTACAGCCAGTGATACCAGTTGCAGACGAGCCAGCGAAGCTTTATAGCTGATTCTAGAAATAATTAAGACATAAAAAAACCATCTAAAAATTAGATGGTTTTTTTTGTTTGTGTTTTTATAATTTTGCGAATACTTCAGGATTGTCATTCATAAACTGTTCAATGAAATCATTGTCTAATTCGACATGTTTTGGAAGCTTCTCATGTTCACGAACAATGGATTTTATAGATTCAATATTTTGCTGATTGAAAACAGGTGTTGTACGGCTCATATAGCCAGTATCAGCCATCGCATAGCGATCATCAAACATACCTGAAGAGGTATTAGAATCGACTTCTGAGTCGCTTATAGATAGTGTTAAGTTGCGGTCTTCAGCTAACTTTAAAATGAATTCGTCAGAGATAAAGTTACGTAGCTCATGCAGCATAGATTCAACTTTATTGTGTTTAAAAAGCACCTTTGCAATTGAACGACAAGATAAGAAACCTTTTGTGATGTTTAGATCTAGTAATTTTTGAGGAATGATTGGATCGCTTTTCTTGTTGCTATTCGCGATCTGTTCAACTTCTTCATCAGTCATAGAAGCTATAATGTTTTTAAAGAAATTGCCATATTGAAACTTTTCAATTTTCTCCAGCATTGTCACTTGTTCTGTATCTAATAAGCAAAAAGAAATAGGTTTAAGCTTGCGTTGGTCGGTTTTGCTTAAACTGCCATTTTGGTTTAAGCGGTTCTCTTTGGTTTTAGCGTTAGTTTTAGAGTTAGTCATTTTAAACACCTTTCAATATGTTTTAAACTTTGGTTAATACCAATAATCATATTATAAGTGGTTTTAGCTAAAATACAAAAAATGAACATTTTGTTTTTTTAAAAAAATCTTTTAAATGTTTTTCGTATATACTATAAGAATATCTATCTTAAAAGGTATAACTCGTGATTAAAACTGATACAGGCGATACGGTTGGAGGGGGTTTAACGAATCCTCAGGATGAAGTTCTAGCATTGTTAGAAGAGTGCTTAAACTCTGAACAATATACAGCTCGTATTACTTATATTTGTGAAGATGGCGGTCAATTAGTAGGTAAAAAGGCAGCTTTAAAGATTTTAAAGGAACAAGAGGACAATGGTTTAATGCTGGTTCCAATACCAGTCTTAGGAAAACAACTAAGAGTCTGGAGTGGTTTAAGTAAAACCAAAATGTCTAGTCACACAGGATTGTACAACAATATACAGTGGTCAAAGTTTGAAAGTGGCGAAAAGTTAATAACAAAGCAAGCGTGGACATTACTTCAACTTAGACTTGGGGTTCATCCAAAATACAAATTGGTTTTAAAAAATGAATTAGATGTCGAGTGAATTATATGTTAGTGAAATTAGCCCTTAGTGGTCATGCTTCTCCAGAAGCTTTAAGTAAATTTGAACGTATCAAAGCGTATGTGCCAGATAGCGCACCTGTTTTGGTCACATACTTTAATAAACAAGTTTTATTAAGTGATTTACTGGTTAATTTTTCTAATTTTTTACCATCGCTCGAAATCACAAAAGATAAAGACATGCTGGTTACGATTAGAGGAAATGAAACACCTTTAGTCGAATTTATTGTCAATTTAAAACTATACAGCATGAAATTAGGCAAACTTTTCTTTGAATTTGAGAATCAATTTAAAGAAAAAGAGCAAGACTTTAAGGGCTTTATTAAACGTCACAAACTTAAAGGTTTTGATCATGCCAATTTTGTTAATTACGTGAAACTAGGTGCATATGATAGTGCTTTAGACATTATCAAACACCAGTACGAAAGCGTTAAAAAAACATTCTTTGTACTGTTTAAAGATCGTTTCACCCTATTAGAAAGCAAGGGTTTTATTTAAGGATATTCTATGGAAATGTTAGATCCATCAAACACAAACCCTGGGCTCTTTTTAGTCATAATGGCTACGGCAATTGGTACCATACTTTTTGGTTTTTTAATTGTCGCTTTAATTGCACGATATAAGTTCAAGATTAGAGTTACGGTATCTAGTTTTATAGCTGCAGTTACTTTATCTGTATTTAGCTTTATATGCTTTGGTTCACTTGGTCCGATGGAACCTAAATACAGTACTTCAGTTGTTCAGCTTTATGCGTTGGGCTTACTGGCTGGTACTTTAATATTAAATATAGTTCTTCTGAAATTATTCAGCCCTAAAACTATTGAACAGTTAGCTTTGAAAGGTTTTAATAAGTCAGAAAATGAACAAAAAGAGCATTACAAAAACATCTTAAAAGAGTTTAAATGTATTACTGATTTGGAAGATAAAAACAAGCTTAATAAGCGCAGTTTTAACTTGTTAAATGTTTTTAAACATAAAGGAAAACAAAATGTTTGATTTTAAGATGAAATCTTTGTGTGTTTTGGCTGTTGCCGGATCTCTTTTAACTGGTTGCGTATCTAGTACTATTGATGGAATGGGTTCTAAACGCAAACAAATCATGTTGTATTCTGAAAAAGAATATCTTCAGCAAAGTACTCAGTCTTACAACAACATCATCACGACTGCTAAACAGCGTGGATTGATTGTGAATAACGCTCAAGTAAATAGAGTAGCAAAACGTCTTATCGCACAAGTTCCACATTATCGAGCTGACGCAGCAAATTGGAATTGGGAAGTTAATACAATCCGAGATAATGAAATCAACGCGTTTTGTCTATCTGGAGGCAAGATCGGTGTGTTGACTGGTTCTATCACAAAAATTAATGCAACTGATGATGAATTGGCTGCACTGATCGGCCACGAAATTGCACATGCTTTACGTGATCATGGGCGTGAAAAGGTAAGTAAAAAGCTTTTAACTGGTTTAGGTGTGCTTGCAGCTAGTTCGGCTGGTCTTGGTGACATGGTTGTATCTGGCACAAGTTTACTAGGCGATTATGGGGTTAACTTACCTGGTTCGCGCAAACTTGAAAGTGAAGCGGATCTTCTAGGTGTTGATATTATGGTTCGTGCTGGTTACAACCCACAGGGCGCAGTCAGCTTTTGGAATAAAGTAGTAGCCCAAGAAAAACAGGGCACTAAAATTGATTTCTTATCAACGCATCCTACTTCAGAAAAAAGAATTGTAGCGATCCAAGAATACATCAACCAAAATTACAGGAAATAATATAAGGAGCTGGTTATGGATATTTACACAGTTATCCGAGTGAGCAAAAAGTTGTTTGACCACGGTTATGTTGTAATACCAGAACACAAAGTAGATTTTAAATCGGCTTTACTGCTCTTAAATGAACAAACCGTTGATGATCGATTTCTAATATCTAAAGATATAGTAGGTGCTGAAATCAGAGGGAATTTTGCCTTAATTGAAAAGGAGGGGAAGTTTCAATTGTTTACCAAAGGAATAGATTACTTTTGTTTGAATGTTGAGCCTGAAAAATCCAGTACTGATCCTAAACCTGAAAAAGAGGTAAAAAAGAGTAAAGTAGTTCTCAAAAACCGTTATTTATATAAAAGTGGCGTGAAGAAGATAGGGGAGCTGGACACGTACAAGAAAAGAAGCGTCAAGATTACGAATGTAGGAAAACCATTTGTACTAAAACAAAAATTGCATGACGTTCCAGATTGGCTTTTTGAAAAGCTAAAAGACCAAGATGTATGTTGGATCTATTTTGAATATGCTGAAGAACAATTATCAGAGGCACCAATAGAAACTGCACCAATCAATTTAAAAAGTGACATTGAAAGTTGTGTTAAATACTTTAAGTTACATGGTGAAAAAACAAGAAAAAAACCAATTATCAATGCTGAAGCACCAGGTAACGTAAACCTATTCAGATATTGTGATTTACGGCGCATTGATCAGGAATTAAAAGTCTTATTTGTTTGTAGTGAAAACTATCTTTGGTTACTGGAACAAAATAGACAAGATCCACTACCTAACATCAAATTAAACAATATTAGTTTTGGCGGTTGGATCATTCCCAAGACGACAAACCAAGATATGTTGAATAAGCTAATAATGTTAGATAAAGAATTAAAAACGAATCCAGATGCTTATCTTCTAAGTGTACGAGAGAGAGATGGATCCGTAAATTTGAACAACTCCTATAAGTGATATTCTGCTCCTCAAATGATGTTATAAACATCAATATATGGAGTATTTTATGGCACGTAGACCAAGAAGAAATCATTCAAATGATTTTAAAGCTAAGGTAGCACTTGCTGCGATTAAAGCAGAAAAAACACTTGCTGAATTGAGTGCTGAGTTTGATGTTCATCAAAACCAAATTATTGACTGGAAAAATCAATTGATCTCAGCTTCCTCGCAAGCTTTCGATCAATCAAAAGCTCCAACAGAACCACCCATCGATCTAAAAAAACTACATGCAAAAATCGGTGAGCAGGCATTAGAAATTGATTTTTTAGAAGGTGTGTTGAAGAAACTGGGCCGCTTCAACCACAAAAGTTAATCGACGACTCACTTCAGATTTCAGTATCTAAGCAAGCTAAGCTGCTGAAAGTCTCCCGTGGTTGTTATTACTATCGCCCAAAACCTGTGAGTGCATCAGATCTGAAGCTGATGCGATGTATTGATGAA